>CAZQSR010000065.1:0-11122 GCA_964596145.1 uncultured Ignavibacteriaceae bacterium | reverse complement strand
TTTAATTTGATTGAATTCTGTCATCATATTTATTTATGAATTTGATTATTAAACGACTTATACAGAAAAATTTAGTACAATTATTTACACAATTATTAATTTTATATTAAAAAAGCCAAAATTCACGGTTTTTTACTGTTTTTACTCTTATAGAAGCTTTATTCTTTTTATGTAGAACTGAATTCCGCAAGCTCGGAATTAACATCCGCAAGCTCAGAATTAACATCCGTAAGCTCGGAATTAACATCCGCAAGCACGGAACTAACATCCGCAAGCTCAGAATTAACATCCGTAAGCTCGGAACTAACATCCGCAAACTCGGAACTAACATCCGCAAGCTCGGAACTAACATCCGCAAGCTCGGAACTAACATCCGCAAGCGAAGAATTGAGTTCCGTTGATGCGGAATTGAGATCTTTGTCTTAGGAATCTAGTTCATTGCATTAAGATTTATGAATAATAGAGGCAGTTTTTACACTTTTTCCTTTATTTAATGCAATTTTTTAAAATTTTCATATAAAATATTCAAATATCTGATTGTATTCACAGATATTAATAGAAATAATTCTACTTTAGTAATAGCATTCGTTTGATATCAGTAAAATTATCTGCAGAAAGCATATAAAAATATACGCCGCTGGAAAGATTGATAGCGTTAAAGTCAATTTCATATCTTCCTGGCTGCTTTTCTTCGTTCAGAAGTGTGGCAACTTCATTTCCTAAGACATCGAACACTTTCAAACTAACAAAAGTCTGTTTGCCAGTTTCAAATTTTATTTTTGTCGATGGATTAAAAGGATTTGGATAGTTCTGGAATAAAGCAAATTGTTCAGGGAGTTCAACATCAAGTTCAATTTCTCCAATTTTTGTGATTGTGCCGTTAAAATCAATCTGCAAAAGGCGGTAGATGACTTTTCCATTTAATACAGAATTATCAGTGAAGGAATACTCTTTCATTTCGCAAGAAGTGCCTGAGCCGTTAACAAATCCAATTTTAGTAAATCCTTTTTCTGTTTTTCTTTGAACTTCAAAACCCGAGTTGTTTTTTTCACACGAAGTTTTCCACTTAAGTACAACCGTTCCATTTTGTTTTTCAGAAGTAAATGAAACAAGTTCAACAGGAATGAAGGAACTAAAAGGCATAAATTGAATTAATCCTCTTGCGGGGTCATCTGTTTTATGATAAATGTGTTGCTCGATGGAAGAGGAGTCATAAACCCGCCAATCATTGTTTTGTGCTTTTATATCGTTAGTGCAATTATTGTAAACATCATAAATATTTGTTCCCTGTATGTTGTTGTAGATGATGTTTTTTCCATCGTCTGTAGTATCTGCATTGGTTAAATCGCCAAGATTAGGCTGCGGACCTGCTTGTACGGTAGTTCCATTTTGAATTGTTATTCCCCACCAGTTTCCAAAGATTTCATTTTTAGAAATCTTGGGTTGATTGACTGATGTTCCGTTAACATTTATTCCGCTTCCAGTTGTCATAGGGTCAGGATTAATATTGTTGTTATAAATTTTATTATCGTGCACATAGCAGGTTATTGAATAAGTGCCGGAGAAAGTCATTCCAAAACTGTTGTTAAAAATTTCGTTATAAGCAATTTCGGAAGAAGATGAAGAACCGCTTATAAGAGTAGAAACACTGATGCCGCCGGTCTTGTTAAACATTCCACCCTGAATTTTGTTATATCTGATTGTTGGGGAGTTATTACCCTGTGTGCCAATAGAGATTTGATTTTTGGCACTTGTATTTTGAGAGTTGTTATTAATCAATTCGTTGTATTCAATTATTGGAGAACAGCCTGTAGTAAGGGTAATTCCATATTCATAACTTCTTTCAATTTTATTGTACTTTATAATTGGATGAGAATCACTTGAAAGATTAGCACCTCTTCTGCATTTCCACAAGTATGAGTGAGTTAAGGTTGGACTTGCACCAACGCATCGTAAGCCATAGTAAGCGTATTCAATTCTTGCATAACTTATAACGCAGGCAGTATCAACCGAAGGATCCATAAAATAGAAACCGTTGTAAGCAGCACCAAGTGAATCCTGTGTAGAAGAAGAAAAAATTATTGAATCGGTTGCAGTTCCAACGGCATAGAATTTTCCATTAATATCAAAGCCACTAGTAGAACCAGAAAATAAAACTTTTGTTCCCGGGTTAATAAAAATTCTATCATTTGCAGAGATAGTAATTTTACTGCTTATAGCATAATTGGGAAAAGTTCCTGTTACGACTCCGCCAGAGTTAGCAACTAAAGAATCAAGGTTCCAGTTTATTCCTGTATTTGGTGTAGTATATTGTCCAAACGTTGAATAAACCAATACAATTAAAAGAAGTAATAATTTTTTCATATAATCTCCAGCAACAGTTTTACTTAATATTTTGTTTTAAAAGAAATATACGCAAATTAGTTTTGATTTGCTTGTCAAAGATAACTAATTTTGTTTTGAAATTAATTTTAGATAAAAAAGGATAACAATGAATTTAAAACTTGAAAAATTAAAAGAATTTCATGGAAGAAAAGGTCCGCTGTTGTTAATTGTAATGGATGGTATCGGTATTGGAAAAGAATATGAAGGAAATGCAGTTACAAATGCAAAAACTCCTGTGTTGAATGAATTATTCAAACTGCCTTTATTTACAAAATTAAAAGCTCACGGTCCTGCTGTTGGTTTACCTTCCGATGATGATATGGGAAACAGTGAAGTAGGTCATAATGCAATTGGTGCAGGAAGAGTGTTTGCGCAGGGAGCAAAACTTGTAAATATTTCACTTGAAACTGGAAAAATTTTTCAATCAGATGTCTGGGACACTATTGTAAAAAGGGGATTGAGTGGAGGTGTTGTTCATTTTATTGGTTTGCTTTCAGATGGAAATGTGCATTCTCATATTAACCAGCTTTTTGCATTAATTAATAAACTTGCGGAAGCAGGTGTAAAAAAAGTTCGGCTTCATCCATTGCTTGACGGAAGAGATGTGCCGGGAAAATCTGCACTTATCTACTTAGAAAAAACTGAAACTCTACTTCAAACAATTAAAAAAGAAAAAGGATTTGATTATAAAATTGCTTCAGGCGGCGGGCGAATGAAAGTTACAATGGATAGATACAATGCCGATTGGAGTGTTGTAAAAAAAGGTTGGGATGCTCATGTTCTTGGAGTTGGAAGACAGTTTAAATCTGCAACGGAAGCTGTTAAGACTTTTTATGCTGAAGATGAAAATATGATTGATCAATACCTGGACTCTTTTGTAATTACAGATGCAAATAATGAACCGGTTGGGAAAATTCTTAATGGTGATAGCGTTATTATGTTTAATTTTCGTGGTGATAGAGCAATAGAAATTTCACGTGCTTTTGAAGAAAAAAATTTTAAGGAATTTGATCGTGTGTTTGTTCCGGATGTTTATTATGCTGGTATGATGGAATATGATGGTGATCTGCATATTCCAAAAAATTATCTTGTATTTCCCCCTGATATTGATAGAACTGTAAGCGAATATCTTTGTGCCGAAGGAGTAAAAAGTTTTGCAATATCCGAAACTCAGAAATACGGACACGTTACTTATTTTTGGAATGGAAACCGTTCAGGATATATTGATGATAAACTTGAAGATTATTTCGAGATTCCTTCAGATAAAATTGAATTCGATAAAGCCCCCAAAATGAAAGCAGAGAAGATAACTGAAAAAACAATTGAATTGCTAAGAACAGGCAAATATAGATGGGGAAGAGTAAACTTTGCAAATGGTGATATGGTTGGACATACAGGTAACTTTGATGCTGCTGTTAATGCTGTTCAAACGGTAGATGTCTGTGTAGGAAAATTATTAGAAGTTATTAAAGAATTGAATGGAATTGCAATAATAACTGCCGATCATGGTAACGCTGATGAAATGTTTACTATCAATAAAGGTCAAAAAACTCCAAAGACTTCTCATACACTTAACCCAGTCCCATTTATTATTTATGATCCGACATATAATAACGAATATAGAATGGCTGATGTACCAAATGCTGGTCTGACAAATATAGCTGCAACTTTGCTTAACCTTCTTGGCTATAAAAAAGTTGAAGATTATAACGAATCATTAATAAAATTTTAACTTGAAAATTTCTTAAGGAGTATTGCAACTTATATTGCTTTACTCCTTTAAGATTTTTTCTTTATCCTTTTTTAATTTTTTTAATCCTTGCTTTTTTCCATATTCTTTTTTGTATGCTGATGCAATTTCACAACTATCACAAAATCCTGTACAGCAATTCTTCCACTGTTTTTTGGAAAATGTTTTTCTCAGTTTAGTCATCTATTGAAATGTCTAAGTTATTTTTTGCAGCGATCAATTACTTGTTTTGCTGCAGTTACAATGTTTTCTACAGTAATCCCAAAGTGATTAAACAAGACATTTTCAGGAGCAGATGCACCAAAGCTTTCAATACTAATTATTTTTCCACAGTCACCAGCATATTTAGTCCAGCCTTGAGCAACTCCTGCTTCGACAGCAACTCTTGCTTTTATATGTTTTGATAGAACAGATTCCTTGTATTCATCAGTTTGTTTTTCAAAAAGTTCCCAGCTTGGAAAACTGACTGTTCTTGTTTTTATTCCATTCAATTCAAGGCTTTCTGCTGCTTTAATAATCAAAGAAACTTCAGAACCTGAAGCCATCAAAATAATATCCGGCTTTGATTCTGAATCTTTAAGTATGTAAGCACCTTTAGCTAAATTTTCTGCTGAAGAATACTTATTTTGATCTAATACAGGAATGCCCTGTCTTGTTAAGATTAAAGCAACAGGTCCGCCTTTGTGTTCAATAGCTGTTTTCCAGGCAAATGCTGTTTCGTTTGCATCTGCTGGTCTTATTACTAATAAATTTGGAATGGATCTTAATGCTGCCAGATGCTCTACAGGCTGATGAGTTGGTCCATCTTCACCAAGACCAATGCTATCGTGTGTAAAAACAAAGATAGATTTAATATGTGATAAAGCTGCAAGTCTTATAGCAGGACGCATATAATCTGCAAAGACAAGAAAAGTACCACCATAAGAAATTGTACCGCCATAGAGAGCGAGACCATTAAGTACAGCACCCATTCCATGTTCACGAATACCAAAGTGAAAATTTCTTCCTGAATAATTATCTGCACTGAATTTAGCAAAATCATTTAAGTATGTATTGTTTGATGGTGCTAAATCTGCACTGCCTCCAATTAAAGTTGGAAGTTCTTTTGCAATAGCATTTAATACCGTACCGGAAGCCTGTCTGGTGGCAATCTTTTTTCCTTCATCTTTAAAGGAAGGTAAACAAGATTTCCATTTCTCACCAAATTTTCCACTCATAACATCAAGAAATAGAGAGGCTTTTTCAGGATATTTTGCTCTATATTTTTCAAATAGCTCGTTCCACTCATCTTCATAATTCTTCAATGTTGGCTTTAAATCTTCAAAATATTTCTTCACTTCGTTTGGGACGAAAAATGTTTCTTGATTTTTCCAGTTTAAATGATTTTTAGTAAGTCTTACTTCATCTTCTCCAAGAGGTGAACCATGTACTTTCTCAGAATCCTGTTTATGAGGACTTCCATAACCAATATGGGTTTTGGTAATAATTAAAGTCGGTTTTTCACTTGCGTGTGCTTTGCGAATAGCTTTGTCAATCTGGAAAATATCGTGGACATCAGTTATATTTTCAATATGCCAGTTATAAGCTTCAAATCTTTTTCTTATATTTTCTGAAAAGGCAAGTGAAGTTTTGCCATCGATTGTAATTCCGTTATCATCGTAGAAAAAAATTAATTTATTAAGTTTAAGATGCCCAGCAATTGAAGCAGCTTCGTGTGAAATCCCTTCCATCAAATCACCATCACTACATATTCCATAAATGTAATGGTCTATTATTCTAAATTCTTCCTGATTAAATATTGAAGCTAGATAAGCCTGAGCAATAGCCATTCCGACAGCGGTTGCAAACCCTTGTCCTAATGGTCCTGTTGTTGTTTCAACACCGGGAGTTAAACCAACTTCCGGATGTCCGGGTGTTATACTGTTTAATTGTCTAAAGTTTTTTAAATCATCAAGTGTGATATTATATCCACATAAATGAAGAATTCCATACAACAACATACTGCCGTGACCGGGAGATAAAATGAATCTATCCCGATTAAACCAGGAAGGATTTTCTGGATTGTGTTTAATAAATTTAGAATACAGATGAAACGCAATCGGTGCTGTTCCCATTGGCATTCCAGGGTGTCCCGAATTAGCTTTTTGAACAGCATCAACTGCAAGAAATCTAAGAGTATTTATACAAAGGTTTTCTAATTCCTCATTTGCACTATAGTTCATAACTTTCTCAATCGAATTAGTGGGTGAATTTTCTATTAAATCTTTTCTCAAATATATAAAAAGTCAGGCAATTGAATTTAGATAAAATTATTCCTAAGTTCATTTTACGAATATTATTTTGATGGTTATATTAAAGTCAAAAAAATGTATTTATTGAAGTGTATAGTATTTTATGAAAAAGTATAAAGTCTTAGTATTTATAATATTTCTGAATTGTTTTTTGTCAGCACAATTAAACTGGTATAATCCTAAACCGCAGGGAAATAAATTAACAGACATCTATTTTTCTGACTCATCAAACGGTATTGCTGTTGGTTCTAACGGAACTGTACTTAAAACTACTAACGGAGGAATAATCTGGAATAATTATCCATTAGCGTCAAAAGATAATTTTAAAAAAATTTATTTCATCGATGCTAATAATGGATGGGCAATTGTTGAAAACAAAACACAATTATTAAAATCTTCTAATAGTGGATTAAACTGGAACATTATTTCAACTTTATCCGGTTCAGCAATTATAGATTTTCAATTCGTTGACAATCTGATAGGTTATGCAATAACTGATTCATCTACAAAAAAATTATATAAAACTACAGATGGAGGTTATAACTGGAATATAATTAATATTGTTCAGAGTGTCGTCCCTTCTTCAGTTTTTTTTCTTGATGAAATGACAGGTTATATTTCTGCTGTGAATTCAATTTACAAAACTACAAATGGCGGGCAAAACTGGAATTTATTATCGCTGAATACGAGTAATCTTGACATTAATAAAATTTTTTTCGTAAATACTAATGATGGTTTTATTAGTGGAAAACAAAAAAACATTGGAGGAGATGATATTTATTTATTCTTATCTACATCAAACGGTGGTCTAACATGGCTTTCAAAGGAGTTTGAAGGGGAAATCACTGATATTCATTTCGCATCCCGTGATTCTGGGTGGATAAGTGTTCTGTTTGCAAATTCTCATAAGATTTATAAAACCAGTAATCATTGTCAATTCTGGACGCTGGTCAATGCTTCTGCAACGGCTTTTCATTTTTACAATAAGCAAAAAGCCTGGGGAATAACAAGTGGAAATTTGATTACCATTACAAATGATGGCTGGGAAAGTTCTGTGAGGCAAACACCATCTGTGGTGATTCAGGATTTATTCAGAGTAACAGCACTTGATTCAAATCTAATTTATACTGTTGGTGGAAAGCAAAATATTGTTGCCACTTCTAATGGAGGAGAAAGCTGGAGAAATTTTGCCTGCAGTTGTACTGAACTTAAATCTTACGGTGTGTACATAAAAAATGATAAAGAAGTTTGGGTTGTTGGCAGTGGCGGTGCAGTTTTAATTACAGAAGATAGAGGTGAGACCTGGAATGATATCTATCTTCCCACTCCTGATTTGAGAGATATTATTTTTGTAAATAATGCAACTGGTTTTATAATTGGTGATTCTGTTGATCATTCAGTTATTTACAAAACAACTAATAGTGGCGGAGACTGGCTACCTTTGCATAACTTTACTTTAACACCTGCAGTTAGACTTTTATTTTCCGGAGACAACATTGGCTGGTTTGCAGCAGGTAATAAAATATTTAAATCGACAGACTATGGTTTGATCTGGAATAATATTTATACCTCAGTTGAAAATATTACTGATATTTCGACATCGGATAATATTGTGTTTTGTGCATCAGGAAATAAAATCTACAAAACAACGAATGAAGGAATTTCCTGGATTACAACGACGCTTAGAAGTGATTCAATAAAAATTAAGACAATATCCTTTGCAAATTCAAATGATGGTTTAGCAGGTTGTTCAGATGGAAAGATTTTTTTGACTTCCAATGGAGGAATAAACTGGATTGAATTAAATCAAATAACAAATCAATCAATCAATTCACTGATTTTATTAAATAGAAACAATGGCTGGATAGTTGGTAGCAATGGTATTATTTTACATTTCGATGGAAATAATTTGTTAAATGTTACAGATTATCAGGATAGCAGAAACAAATCCTTTGCTCTTGAACAAAATTTCCCCAATCCATTTAATCCCTCGACAAAAATTTATTTTAAGCTAAATAAAAAGGAGCACATTAGATTGAAAATTTTTGATGTTCTTGGAAATGAAATTATAACTTTAGTTGATGAAGAAAAAGATGCCGGCAGCTATTCTGTTGATTTCCTTTCTAATTCAAGAACAATCTCGTCCGGAATCTATTTTTACACATTACAAAACAGTTCAAACTCAATTACAAAGAAAATGATTTTGCTGAAGTGATTAAAAATATAATTTTATATCTTATTGTTTTTCTACCATTCTCTCTAATTGCTGAAAATCAATTAAGAGATTCGGTTTTATTTTTAGGAAGTGATTCATTAGTAAATGAATTCAATGAAAAAGTAATTACAATTTATTATGAACCTGAAGTTCGAATTGTAATAAATCTTCCTGCCGAATTGAATAAGAGCAAATCAACTAATCTGATTTTTTATGCATTACCAAATGGAAATTCAATCGAGTGGACTGAGGGTAAGCAATTAAAAGAGGGAGATGATTGGCATTATAATATTCAGCATATTGGTGCACAAACAAGAAGACTTCGTGAAGAAATAAATGATGAAAATATTATCTTGGTTTATCTTGAATCATCAATTAAAAGCTGGCCTGCTTGGAGAAGAAAATATAATAACAGTAACGAGTTAATAATAAAGATAGTTGATTCAGTCAAAAGTTTTTTTAGTAGCTATAATCCGAAGATTACATTATCGGCTCACAGCGGTGGTGGAAGTTTTTTATTTGGCTACATCAATGCTCAGGAATCTATTCCAATTGATGTTAAAAGAATTATTTTTCTTGATGCAAATTATGGTTTTGATGATTCTCTCAATCATTCAAAAAAAATTGCTGATTGGCTGAATAAGGATTTAGCAAATTGTCTTTGTGTCTTCGCATATGATGACAGAAATATCATGCTCGATGGTAAACCAGTTATTGGTCCAACTGGTGGAACATACCGAAGAAGTTTTGAGATGATGGATAAACTTGGTAATTATATTTCATTCGATACAAATGAGGATTCGATATTTATAATTTCAAAATCGATTGATAATAGGGCTTATTTTTTCATTCATAAAAATCCTGCCAATGAAATACTACACACAGTTCTTGTTGAAAGAAATGGATTTATTTCAGGAAATGTAATGAATACGAAATATGAAAATATCTTTGAGAAATTCTGGGGTGAAATTAATTACAGAAAATGGATCAGGAGAGATTAATTATTTATGTGTGATTTAAAGAATTTCCAGATTACTTCACTAGCATTTATGTCTTTGCTTAATTTTCCTATTGTCCGCTCAGATAAATATTGTAAGCCTCCAGGCCAAGTATGTCCTCCATTTTCAATTGTATAAAGAATTACCTCACTGCCATTTAAGCCATCGCTAAAAATTTTTTTTATTGCTTTCGTTTTATCGAATTTGTTGTCGTCTTCTTCTATTACAATTGGCAATGGATTGCATTTGTTTAATTTAATCCAGTAATCAACTGATTTTTCAACTGAAAATACCGTCCCTCTGTTTTTCAAAATACCAAGTCCAACCTTTCCTCCATAGTATGGAACCAATGGATCTTTTGTCCCACAAATAAACATTATTGAAACTGGTTTTATAGGTGAACAGTTATTAATTAAGAAAGGAGTCATATTAGCGGCAACTGAAGCAGCTGAATTTATTTTTCCAGCTAACTGACAAGCAATTCTTAAAGACATCATACCACCGTTGGAAATACCACAAACAAAAACCGAATTTGAATCAACATTATATTTTTCAATTAGATAATCAATCATACTCGAAATAAAACCCACATCATCAGCATCGCTTTGCTTTTTGAATAAAGTTTTATATTCTCTTCCATCGTTCCATTGATTATCAATTCCATCAGGATATGCAACAAGAAAATTTTCTGAATCTGCCACAGCAGAAAAGTTAGTAACCTTATTAACGTTTTCTTTATTTCCACCACCACCATGAAGAACAATTACAAGTGGCAGCCCTTGTGAAAATGAAGGTGGAAAATGAATAAGTAACTTTCTTTGCTGATCTTTATGAGTGATAGAAATTTCTTTATCAAATCCTTGACAAAAAGTAATTGAGGGAATTAGAAAAAAGAATCCAACGATAAAATTTAGTTTCGCTAATAAATTTTTTTCAGGATGAATCCTCTTCTGAAATGACAGACAGAAATTCATTTCAAACTAAAATGATTAATGTTTGTGAAGATCTCTATGCATTATCTTTCTTGTTTCAAGCAAACGATCATCAGCAGGCAAATCAATTAAATGTTGATTCATGCTTTCGTCGTTTTCTTTATTAAGCAGTTTAGCTATGTATTCTATTACACTTGCCGGGAAAATTCCTTCGCGTTCATAAAGATTTCGCTTGACTAAAATAATTCTTGCAGATTCAACACAACTCTTCGGTAAAGATGAAAGCCTATTCCATAATTCTTGATCCTGAAAGATATTTCCTTTTACATAAAGTTTTTCTGATAAAGAAAGCGAATTCTCATTAGTTAATCCCCACTCTGCCGCCATTGTTATTCCGGCAAGCAGTAGATGAGTTAGAGCACTTCCATCAGGACTTCTCAATTCAACGGTTTGTCTGCTTCCTGAGTGTTTAAAATTTTCTTTTTGTTGTGGATTTAATTTCTTTGCAAGATTGTCCATGTTGCTCCAACCAAGAGGGACACGAATCATAG
>CAZQSR010000064.1:0-11466 GCA_964596145.1 uncultured Ignavibacteriaceae bacterium | reverse complement strand
TTGAACGTTGATTATAAGATGATAATACAGGCAAAAGAACAGGCAGATAATAAATCTTTTAAAAGCACAGGAGAATTCCGATTATGATTACAACTTTGAAAAAATTATTTGGTATCGACTGCAAAAATGTTACTGCCGAAATTACCGTTGAAGATGAAACAAAAAAAATTCAGATTGCAACCTGTGCTTTGTTTATAGAGCTTGCTAAATCCGATAACGATTTTTCTTCCGAAGAAAGAGAAGAAATAATTTCTATAATGAAAGATACTTTTCAGTTAACAGATGAATACGTTGCCGCTTTGATGGAACTTTCAGAACGACAGGTTAAAGACAGCATTAGTATTTATGAGTTTACTTCGGTAATTAATGAGAGTTTTTCTTCACAGCAGAAATTTGAATTGATAAAAAATCTCTGGCGGTTGATTTATGTTGATAGAAGACTTGATGTTTACGAAGATCACCTGATTAAAAAAATTGGCGGAACGCTTAATCTGTCTCACTCTGTTATTATTTCCGCAAAGATGCTTGTTAAGCAGGAGATGGGATTATAGATTTAGCAGATTGATTTCCCGATAAGTGTAAAAAAATTGTTTACAAAAAAACATTATATAAATATCTTTTCTGCGTTGCTGATTTTTCTCTCCGCTGTTTTATTCCTTGTAAAATATTTATCAAGACTTACTTCGTTTTATTTGCCCGCTGTTATTCTGTTTATTATTTCTTGTACGGGAATATTAATCTTAATTGAAAAAAAAATTAATATTAATAAAGAACTATCGCCCTCTCTTACAAAAAAAATTTTATTTGTTGTCTTTATACTAATGCTTCTAATTCTTGTAAAGACAGTTCCTTCAAGCTTGCAGGTTGATCGTTCGGTTGAGATAAATAATTGGCTGCAAAATTTTTCAGATGGAATATTTCCTTATTCAAATTTACCAGCCGCCTCTGGACTTCCATTTCTTTATTACCTTGCCGCTCCATTTTATTTTATTGGTGATGTAAGGGTAATTCCGGTTGTTGGAGTAATAATTTTCCTGTTGTTGATAAATAAACATTCATCAACAAAAAAAGAATTTCTGTCACGAATGTTTTTTATGCTTTCCAGCCCATTACTTTTCTTCGAGCTGATTACTGGAAGCGAACTATTTACAAACACCGTATTGTTTGTTTTAGTTATTATACTTTCAGAACAATATCTTGATGAAAAGAAACCAAACATAAAATATTTTTTCCTTGCATTGCTTTTGGGTTGTATGATAGCAACAAGATTAATCTTTTTTGAATTAGTAATCCTTTACATTTTATTTTTCTTCCGCAGTAATCTAAAAAATGGAGCTTTGTTTTTACTAATCAGTTTAACAATTTTTACTCTCATCCTTCTGCCTTATTACAATTGGAACCCCGGCTATTTTCTTGCGGAAAAATTCTTCATCATACAATTCTTAAGAATTCCCATGTGGATAATCTTACTAATTAGTCTTGCGGCGGTTTATATCGGCTGGTTGATTTCTGATATACAGGAATTATCTTTTTCAATTGGCATTCTTCTTTTTTCTTTAATAACTATATCTTTTGTTTTAATGGTTTTTAAGGTCGGTTTTTACACTGCTTTGTTTAAAGGCGCTTTTGACATTACGTATTATACGCTTTGTTTTCCGTTCTTAATCTTTTCGATTAAAGAATATAAAGTTGATTGGTTCCTTGGGAAAGTCATTCCCATCTCGCCAATCTCATCAAATTAAAAAGGCAGGTGCAAACCGTAAGCGCCTTGGTATCGTGATGACAAGGGCAGGTGCGGAACGTAAATATCTACGTAATGGTCTTAAATGGGTAGTTTAAGTGAAAAAGGTTTAATTTTCAGCATTAAGAGAAGGGTTTTCGGGGAAAAAGAGTTCATAATCTTTAAAAATAAAAGCCGTAAACTTTTCTGCGGCAATCACAGGCAGTTAACGGCAAAAGGGAATAAAAATAACCTTTTAATCAGCCATAAGGCATGCAATTGCTGCGGTAGTAACAATATCATCAACACTGCAGCCGCGGCTTAAATCGAAAAATGGCTTTTTCAATCCCTGGTTAACGGGTCCAACAGCTTCAGCACCACCAAGTCTTTGAGCAATTTTATAGCCAATGTTTCCGGCGTTCAAATCTGGGAACACAAGCACATTAGCTCTTCCGGCAACTTTGCTGTTAGGCGATTTCTTTTTTCCAATGCTTTCAACAATTGCGGCATCAAACTGAAGTTCGCCATCGATATTTAAATCTGGTCTTCTTTCCTGAGCAATTTTAGTTGCCTGACGAACTTTATCAATCATTTCATGTTCGGCACTGCCTTTGGTTGAAAAAGAAAGCATAGCAACATAGGCATCTTCGCCAGTAAGCTTTTTGTGATTATCTGCAGTAGCAATTGCAATATCTGCAAGTTGAGCGGAATCGGGATTAGGCATTACTGCACAATCTGCAAAGCTATAAGTAATATCGGGAAAAGCCATCAGAAAGAAACTGGACAAAATAGACATTCCCTGTCCAAGCCCCACACAAAATAAAGCAGCGCGGGTAACATCGGCGGTAGTAGCAAAAGAACCAGAAACGCTGGCATCTGCAAGTCCTTCACGAACCATCATACCGGCAAAGAAAATATCTCGTTTAATAGTATCTCTTGCCTGCTCAATAGTAATTCCTTTGTGTTTTCTTAAATTAAAAAAGATATTAGAAAAGTCGCTCAGTTTATCAGATTTTTCCGGGTCAATAATTCTAATTCCCTGAAGGTTAACACCAAGTTTAGAAGCATCATCTCTTATCTTTTGTTCATTGCCAAGAGTGATGACCTGTGCAATAGAATTCTTGTGCAGAATTTCTGCCGCCTTAAGAACTCGCTCATCGTGCGACTCAGGCAAAACAACAGTTCTTTTCCTTTTAGAAGCATTTTCTCTTAATTGATTTAGTAATTTTATTTCGGGCATATAGATTCCTTTAAATTTTTATAACTCTTTTACCAAAAATAAGGAAATTCTTTTAAGATAATGATATTTTTATGCTTTAAACATTGCTTTTGAATGCTAAAGGCAATAGATTTGAACCCTAATTTTATGATTTCAGAGAACATAAGGCTTATTTTAGAGCAAGTCAGAAAAAAATGTTCTGACGCTGGTAGAAACCCCTCCGAAATTACTCTCATAGCTGTTTCTAAAAATTTTGGAGTGGGTGAAATTAAAGAAGCTAATAATTGCGGATTGAATAATTTTGGCGAAAACAAAGCGCAGGAATTAAAAGATAAATTTGAAATTATTGGAAATGCAGTTAACTGGCATTTTATCGGACATCTGCAAACCAATAAAGTTAAATATGTTGTTAAAGCTGCAGATTATATTCATTCAGTAGATTCATTAAAACTTGCTGAAGAAATTAATAAGCAGGCAGAAAAAATTTCTAAAAACATAAAAGTGTTGCTCGAAATTAAAACATCGGACGAAGCCACAAAACATGGCTTGAGTGATTTCAATGAGATTCAAAAAATCTCTGCGTTTTGCAATAATGCAAGTAATCTTCAGCTGGTTGGATTGATGACGATGGCTCCATTTGTAGATGATGAGCAGCTCATTAGAAATAGTTTTGCTGCATTACGATATATAAAAGAAAGATTAAATAATTCAGGATTTGAATTAAAAGAATTATCGATGGGCATGACAAACGATTTTAACATAGCAATTGAAGAAGGTGCCACAATGTTAAGAATTGGCACGGCAATTTTTGGTGGAAGAAATTACTTGAATTGAGATTAAAATGAGAATAACACCTCTAAATATTAGGCAACAGCAGTTTAATAAATCTCTGCGTGGTTATAATGCTGAAGAAATTCATTCGTTCCTTGAAAAGCTTGCTGATGAGTTCGATACTCTTTTAAGGGAAAATGAATCGCTCAAGAAAAATCTTGAAGATGCAAATACTCAACTGGCAGAATTTAAAAGAATAGAAAAAAATCTTCAGGACACTTTACTAAAAGCACAGGAAAACTCAGCCAGGGCGATTGAATCAACTAAAAAGCAAGTTAACCTGATGATTAAAGAAGCTGAAATTAAAGCCGCACAGATGATTGAAAAATCTCGCGAGCAAGCGGATGAAATAAGAAATTCAATTATTAAACTGAGAGAAGAAAGAGATTTAATTCTTTCAAAGCTTAAAGCTATTGTAAGCACTCAATCAAATCTGCTTGAAATGAAAGTAGAAAAAGCATCTGAAGAGCAATCAACAGAAAAGAAAATTGAGCAGCCAAGAAATATCGAGATAGATATAAACCAGATAGTGGAGAAATTAGTATGAGTTCATTATTGCAAAAAATTGAAGAAACTCTTTCGGTAATTAAAAAGCATACAGAAGAAGAATATCCTGTGGGAATAATACTCGGAACGGGTCTGGGTGGATTGGTAAAAGAAATTGATATTAAAGTCCAGATTGATTATGCACAACTTCCGCATTTCCCTTTGTCTACTGTGGAATCACATCATGGGAAATTGATATTTGGAAAAATTGGCGGGAAAAATATTGTTGCAATGCAGGGACGCTTCCATTTTTATGAAGGATACACAATGCAGCAAATTACTTATCCCGTAAGAGTAATGAAATTTCTCGGCGTAAAAACTTTGCTGGTATCAAATGCTGCCGGTGGAATGAATCCATTATTCAAAAAGGGTGATCTTATGGTAATAGTTGATCACATTAATCTGCTTGGAGATAATCCATTGATTGGTAAAAATGAAGATACACTTGGTCCTCGCTTTCCCGATATGAGCGAACCTTACAGTAATGAGTTAATTGAAAAAGCTGAAGAAGTAGCTCTTGAAAATAAAATAAAAATTAACAAAGGAGTTTTTGTTTCTGTTGCAGGACCAAATTTGGAAACAAAAGCAGAATATCGTTTCCTGAGGGCTATGGGAGCGGATGCAGTTGGAATGTCAACCGTGCCGGAAAATATTGTAGCAAATCATATGGGAATGAAAGTCTTTGGAATGAGTATAATTACCGATGAATGTTTTCCGGAAGCACTTAAACCGGTTAACGTTGAAGAAATAATTGCCGCAGCTATGAAAGCCGAACCCAAAATGACTTTAATTATGAAAGAACTTGTAAAGAGATTATAATGGAAAAAAGAAAACCTGTTTCTTATTTGTCGCCAATTCTATTGGCAGTTATTATCTTTGCTTCAGACTTTCTGAACACATCAATATTTAATTTTGGCGAGAACAATTTTGCAATTTGGTTTGTTGTTTCTGTGTTTAGTTTTGCTTGCGGTTGGATGATTAATAAATCTTTTGGCTGGCATACTGGCGGAAAACTTGTTTTTGCACTTACAATTGCAACCGCAATAATAAGCGTTATACTGGTTACGTTCTTTAAAGAATATTTTTCTGCAAGCGAACTGGTTGCTGAAAATATAATTATCTTCAGCTTAAGGAATGTAACGCTTGGAGCAATGGCTTTTTTTGGAATGTCTGTTACTGAACTATTTGGATTGCAAAGAGAATTACTTTCCGCAACAGAACAATTAAAAATTTATAAGGAAACAATTGGAGAAGCAAAGGATGAAGCAAAGCTGACTTTAACCGAAGCAAAAATCAAAGCAGAAAAAATTATTAATGATGCAGAATTCGCTTCAAGAAATTTGTTTCTTAAAAAAGAAAGAATTGAAAAAGAACTTAGAGAGTTCATTCAAATAGAAAAAGAACTAATCAAAAAATATGAAGAGCAATCGTAATTAAAGAACAGGAAGAATTAAGTAGGAAATGTTTAAACAGAATCTTGAAAAAATAAATTATCCCGAAGTAGAAAAAGAAATCCTAAAATTCTGGGAACAGAACAATATTTTTGATAAAAGTGTTACAACACGTGACAGCAAAAAAAGTTTTACTTTTTACGAAGGTCCTCCAACTGCAAATGGAAAACCGGGCATACATCATGTAATGGCAAGAACATTAAAAGATCTTACGTGCAGATATAAAACTCTTAAAGGTTTTCAGGTGCACCGTAAAGCTGGTTGGGATACACACGGATTGCCGGTAGAAATTGAAGTAGAAAAACATCTTGGAATAAAGAATAAAAGTGAAATTCCCGAGTTCGGAGTCGATAAATACAATGCAGCGTGCCGCGATTCGGTTTTTACTTATAAAGACCTTTGGGAAAAAATGACCACAAGAATGGGTTACTGGATTGACCTTGATACTGCTTATATTACTTGCACAAACGATTATATTGAATCTGTCTGGTGGTCGTTAAAAACACTTTTTGATAAAGGATTGATTTATAAAGATTATAAAATTGTTCCTCAATGTCCACGTTCAGAAACAGTGCTTTCTTCTCATGAGCTTGCACTTGGTTACAGAATGACAAAAGATCCTTCGGTCTATGTGCTTTTCAAAATAAAAAATGAAGATTCATACTTCCTTGTCTGGACAACAACACCATGGACGCTTATTTCAAATGTTGCTCTTGCAGTTGGAACTGAAGTTGAATATGTGAAAATCCGTCACAAAGAAAAAAATATTATTCTTGCAAAAGCAAGATTGTCAGTACTTGATGGCGAGTATGAAATTTTACAGGAATATAAAGGGAAAGAATTTGAGCGTTTAGAATACGAACAACTTCTTAATTATGTTACACCTAACAAAAAAGCATTCTTTGTAGTTTGTGGTGATTTTGTAAGCACAGAAGATGGTTCCGGAATTGTTCATATTGCTCCCGCATTTGGTCAGGATGACTATGAAATATCAAAGAAGTATGACCTCCCAATGCTTCAGCCTGTTAGAAGAAACGGAACATTTACCGAAGAAGTAACTGACTTTGCAAATCAATTTGTAAAAGATGCCGATGCAGGTATAATTCAAAAACTAAGACACGAAGGAAAACTTTATAAGAAAGAAACCATAGAACACTCATATCCTTTTAGCTGGCGATTTGATGATGTGCCCGTTATTTATTATGCAAGAGAGTCCTGGTTTATTAGAACTACTTCAATTGCAGATAAAATGGTTGAGCTGAACAAGAAAATAAATTGGTGGCCTCCTGAAGTTGGTAGCGGAAGATTTGGAAACTGGCTTGAAGAAAATAAAGACTGGGCTTTATCAAGAGATAGATTCTGGGCAACACCATTGCCAATTTGGCTTAATGAAGAGGGCGATATGATTGCTGTGGGAAGTATTGAAGACCTTAAAAAAGGTTTTTATGTAGATGGAGGTAAAAAAATCCCTGTAAGCGAAATAAAAGAAATAGATTTACACAAACCATTTGTTGATAATATAATCTTTGAACGTAACGGAAAAATTTATAAACGAACTCCTGAGTTGATTGATGTCTGGTATGACAGTGGCGCAATGCCGTTTGCACAATATCATTATCCCTTTGAAAACAAAGAATGGTTTGAGGAAAACTTTCCATCCGATTTTATTTCTGAGGGCATTGATCAGACAAGGGGATGGTTTTATACCTTACATGCAATATCAACAATGTTATTTGGTAACGTAGCTTATAAAAATTGTCTGGTTAACGATTTGATCCTTGATAAAAACGGGCAAAAAATGTCCAAATCAAAAGGCAATACGGTAGATCCATTTTCTTTGTTTGATAAATATGGAGCCGATGCAACTCGCTGGTATTTAATTGTAAATAGTCCCCCCTGGCGTCCAACTTTATTTGATGAAGAAGATCTTGTGGAAACACAAAGGAAATTTTTTGGAACTTTAGTAAACACATACTCATTCTTTGCTTTATATGCTAACATAGATAACTTTACTCACAAAGAAAATTTTGTTCCTTACGAAGAAAGACCCGAAATTGACAGGTGGATTATTTCGAAGATAAATTCTGTGGTAAAAGAATATGAAGAATTGATGGAGTGCTATGACGTTACCAAAGCAGCCCGACTTATTTCTTCGTTTACTATTGATGAACTTTCTAACTGGTATGTAAGAAGAAGCAGAAGACGTTTCTGGAAATCTGAAATGAACACACAAAAAGTTTCAGCTTACCAGACCCTTTATGAATGTTTAGTAAAAGTTGCAAAACTTCTTTCGCCATTTGCTCCGTTTATTTCAGAAGTAATCTACAAAAACCTGAACTCGGAAACTGACCTTGAAAAATATGAATCAGTACATCTTTCTGAATTTCCTGAAATAACTTACATTGACAAAGCACTTGAAGAAAAAATGGAAGTCTCACAGAAAGTTGTTTATCTTGCAAGATCAATGCGTGCTAAACTGAATCTAAAAGTACGTCAACCACTTAAGAAGCTTATGGTAGCTGTAGATGCTCAAAAGAAAGAAGCGTTATCACAAATGGGCGATGTAATTCTTGATGAACTTAACATTAAAGAAATGGTTGTGCTTACTGACGATTCTGAAATAGTACAGAAATCTGCCAAGCCGAATTTTAAATCAATTGGACCAAAATTCGGGAAAAAAGTAAATCCGGTTTCAAATGCAATAAAGAATTTTACTAAAACAGAAATAGCAAAATTAGAAGCAGGAGAAGAGGTTCAGTTAATTATTGCTGATGAAGAAATTAAAATTGGAAGAGACGATGTAGAAATTGTTAGTTCCGAAATAAAAGGCTGGGCAGTTGAACACGAAGAAAATATAACCGTGGCTATTGATACAGAGCTTAATGATGAGTTAATAGCCGAAGGATTGGCAAGAGAATTTGTTAACCGTATTCAAAACATGAGAAAAGATGCAGGATTTGAAGTAACTGATCGGATCAGAATTTCTGCTGATTCTACAGGTAAGCTTTTAGATGCAATTAAATTATTTAAGAATTATATTGCAGCAGAAACTCTTGCCGATAATGTTTTTGATACTCTTTTTGAAAACGGATATAAACAGGACTGGGAAATCGGTGAACATAAATGTACAATAAAAATTGAAAAAATATAAGTTAGGAGACTTCAATGGTTAAGAAAAAAGTTACTAAAAAAGTTGAAAAAAAACCGGTAAAAAAAGTTGTGAAAAAAATCGAAAAAAAGGTTGTAAAACCAAAACCGGTAAAAAAAGAAGTTAAAGTGAAAAAGAAAGTAGAAATGAAACCAAAGAAAAAAGTAGTATTAAAAGAAAAGACAAAACCAGTTTCTAAGAAAAAAGAAGTAAAAGAAAAAAAGACTTCTGCCAAAATTGTTGCTAAACCAGAGAAGTCTGTTAAACAAGCTCCTGAACCAGTAAAGAAAACTCATCTTAAAAAATATTCAGCAAAAGAACTTGAATATTTCAGGAAAATAATCATTGATAAGAAAAATGAAATTATTGATGACTTGCAGAGTCTGAGAGAGCAGATGCTTGATCCTACAACGGGGGAATACATAAATGAAAATTCTCCTTATTCTTTACATATGGCTGAACAGGGAACCGACGCAATGGAAAGAGAAAAAACTTTTCTCTATGCTCAAAGAGAGAACAAGTTTCTTGGTTACCTTGAAGACGCACTTAAAAGAATTGATGCAGGAACATATGGACTTTGTCTTGAATGTATTGATGAACCACAGCATCTATGTCCCACCTGTCCATTAATACCAAAAGAAAGATTGATAGCTGTCCCGCATAGCCAGCTCTGTCTTCCAATTAAGATGAGACAGGAAAAAAAGAAAAATCAATAGTTTAAGAACAAAAGAGGATAGTTCTTGCAAGTACTTTATGTTTCCCTGCTCATTGTAATTATTGACCAGGTTTCAAAGATATTAATAAAAGGTTTCTCAATTCCTTTTCTAAATATTAATTATGAGGGAATGTTTATTGGACAAACTATTCCTGTATGGGGTGATTTTTTTCATATAACATTTGTTGAAAATCCGGGTATGGCATTTGGCGTTGATCTCGGAATTAATTTCAAACTCTGGATTTCTTTGTTCACATTAGTTGCAAGTGTAGGACTAATTTTCTATCTGCATTCTATTCGAAAACAAAGTTTAAGTCTCAGGCTTTCAATTGCAATGATTACCGGAGGAGCAATTGGAAATTTGATTGACAGAATGTTTTATGGAATATTTTACGGTTACGACTCATTGTTTTATGGAAAAGTAGTTGACTTCCTCGATTTCGATTTTTTTAATTTTGAAATCTTCGGAAGAAGTTATGAACGCTTTCCAATTTTTAATGTGGCAGATATGGCTGTAACCTTGGGTGTTTTAACTTTACTTCTGTTTTACAAAAAACACCAGCAAGAAGTTGAACCTGTTCAGGTAAATACTGAGCAGTCAACTTGTGAAGAAATTAAACCATCAACAGAAGAAGAAACTTTATCGGATAATTCAAATAATTTTCCTGTGTCAGTATTAGAAAATGGCTTCAATAATAACGGAGAAGAAATTAAGGTTTGAAATTCCTGCAGGGAAACAAAAAGAAAGAATAGATATTTATCTTACCCACGCAGTTGAAAATGCTACACGCTCTAAAGTTCAAAAACTAATTGAAGCGGGGTTAGTTTTAATAAACGGGAAAATAGTAAAGTCAAATTATTCAGTTAAAGGAATGGATGTTATTGATGTAACAATTCCTGTTTCTCCACGTCCCGATGTAAATGAACCGGAGGACATTCCACTTGATATTTTGTATGAAGATGATTATCTGCTTGTAGTAAATAAACCGGCAGGAATGGTGGCGCATCCGGCTTTTGGAAATTATACCGGAACACTTGTTAATGCACTTTTGCATCATACCAAACAACTTAGCACAGCAAATGAACCGAGCAGACCCGGAATCGTTCATCGCATTGATAAAAACACTAGCGGATTATTATTAATTGCCAAAGATGATTTTACTCATTCTCAACTTGCAAAACAATTTGCAAAGCATTCAACAGAAAGAGAATACTGGGCGGTAGTGTGGGGCAAATTAAAACAAACAAAAGGGGAAATTAATTTTAACATTACAAGAAGTAAAAGTGATAGAAAAAAATTTACACATAGTCGCTCCGAAGGGAAAACGGCATTAACATTCTATGAGGTAATTAAAGAGTATGACTTCACTTCGCTTATTAAATTGAAACTGCAAACCGGAAGAACTCACCAGATAAGAGTGCATCTTGCAGCAATTGGTCATCCTGTGTTTGGCGATGAAACTTACGGTGGAAGAACAATACAGACAAATGCAAGTATTCCTAAACTAAAAAGCAGGGTTGAAAATCTTTTACTGATAATGCAAAGACAGGCTTTACATGCAAAGACGATTGGTTTTTTCCATCCACACAAAAAAAAGATGATGAAATTTGATTCTTCACTTCCGCAAGATTTTACAAAACTTTTAGATTTACTATAAAGAAATCAAATTGAAATAAAATTAAAACCATTTCTTTTTCTTGAACGTGATAGTCATAACAATTCCTATTAAAAACATCACAATCAAGACAATAGGATAAGCAATCGGATTTTCAAGTTCAGGCATAAATTTGAAATTCATTCCATAAACTCCGGCAATAAAACTTAAAGGAATAAAA
>CAZQSR010000063.1:9771-11516 GCA_964596145.1 uncultured Ignavibacteriaceae bacterium | reverse complement strand
AAGAAGATGTAGAGGAGCAAAGTTGGCTGTACCTCTACCAAAGTTGGATTTATTATTCTGTTTACCAGTATTATCCATTGGCTCATAATGCCATCAATCTAGTCTTGAGGAATAGAGATGAACTGAGCAATACCGTTGTTGTTGAAGCCTACTTGATTCGAGCACTTGTGCATATCAAGCAAAATAAGTTGTTATACTCTTTGGACTCAGTAGAGACCTGCCTAAGTATAGACCCAACTAATACTTCGGCAAAAAAATTACAAGAACTAATCATTCTTTTATTAAGGAAATAAATTTATATATAATGTAAAAAAAATTATAGTGCAACCTGTTTATATTATTATTCTTAATGGCCAAAGGTACATCGACTTTAACACTGTCCTGTATCTTTTAAATAGTTCTGACAAGGACAATAGAGCAACCTTATGGAGATATCTGAAAAGCAATAAAAGAATCAAGTCAACTGCAATTAAAAATCAAAAAATCTACCTGCTGGATGACTTATTAAGTGATAGTTTTTTGATAGGTAAAATGCAGAATATACAAGGTTTAGCCAGTGCTTTAGAGGACTAATATGCTATTTTAAAGTAAATCTTAGCCCCATTTCAGTCATGATTCTTTCCATCTCTAACTTGACCGCATCTCTGTCAGACTCCTTGCAAAGGATAGAATCATGCTTGGTATATATTACATACCCCTGCTTCCTGATTTGTGGATATATGTTTCTAATAAAAATCTCACTCTCCAATCGCTGCAGCATAATGGCTAACTCCTTATGGCTGTTATTTTTTATTTTAAATTCATCCATCCAACTGATAACGTTTGGAAATAGTTCCTTTAACCGCTTTTTATAAACTGAGTTCCATCCTGCCTTGGAGAACATTATTTTGATGAATATATTCTTAGCAAATGGCCTATTCCATCCAGTTTTTTCACATATATAATCATAAATCTTCCCATCCCCAGATAGTTTAATAAATCCCTTTACATCAACTTCATTCTTGTTAAGAGCAGGATACTGATATGCATTTATAAGCTTTGGAAATTTAACCAGCAAATTATCCATACAATCGAAAAAATTACCAAGTAGACATGGTTGAGAATTTGATAAGTCAATATCCTTTAAAGGTTCTCCCTGCAATGTAACATACCCATTCTTGATAAAATCCGATTTAAGATTGGTTAAATTAGTGTCCAACCTCCAGTTAGTACCATTAATTGAGGCATAGAAGTCCTCGCTTTGAAGAGTTGCAATGGAGTAGAATTGAGATGCCCTAAAGTTATTCATCCTAGTTTTTTTAAATCTCTCTACATTATCAAAGTAACAATGGTTCTTATACATAATAAGGTCTAACCCTCTTTTTTTTGCTTTAGTTAAAGCCTTTTCAACAGATGTGGTATACGGGGTATCTTTACCATCCTTTGTCTTCTCAATAATCTCTATAGCATCATCTTTAATCTCTTCGTTAACCTGAATGAAATCATCTATTTGATAGTTCATTACAGCCTTCATCATTCCATTGATATCAAACTCTAATCGTTTTAGGTCTTTGATGACATTGCCTTGTTGATTTTCACGCTCTTGAGAATAAGTGCTTTCATAATTTATAATAACAGGTTCGTTAAAATCAAAATATTCATCTGAAAATCTATACCCAAATGCTTTCCCATATTCTAAAAGAGTACCCTTATAATTAGCGGAGTATGAACTATTATAGTAAGGTTCTTTAATTATAATTTTATTC
>CAZQSR010000063.1:0-9761 GCA_964596145.1 uncultured Ignavibacteriaceae bacterium | reverse complement strand
TTGCTTAAAGTAGACATGAACATTAAATTATAATTATGAGTGAAAGTCTGTTTTAAGAAAATCGAAGGAATATCGATAAAATCATTCATGGTAAAATCATTATTTAAAATATGATTTTGATATATAAGAAACTTAATAAAACTATAGGAATGATTTAATCTTATACGTGATAAATTTAATGAAACTAAAATATCATATATTTTTTTAGGTAATATTATACTATTCAATATATTAAGATTATTTTTATTAAATATTAAAATCTAATAGAAGGATTTATAATCTTTATATATTTAAATAATTGAAAAGTTTAAATTAAATTTTAAAATCTTAATTAAATTCTAATGGTTATCCAGCAAGCTGGATAACATGTAGATTTACAAGCTTTGCTTGTAAATCTACTTTAGACATGTTTAAAAAAGAATTTTTATGTGATGAGGGGTAAATAACAGTTTTGCTCTATTACTATATTATGTGGTGCGATTTTTTCTAAAACACTGATTATCCCTAGGTTTTAGATATTAAAAAAAGACTATTGAAAAGTCTTTCTTAACATCTTAATCAAGCGGTGTTGGATAAATAAAAACAATGCTATTCCCAGCAAGTAACTCTTTGATTGCCCGATTGGCTTCATTTTTTTTGATATGAGCCTTGGCTTGTTGTAGGTTCTCGAAAGGAAATACTAAATCTTTATTAAAACAGAGACTACTCAAATATTTTATTTGATTTGTGGTGGCTGCATTTACTGCATCAATCTTCGCTTTGCTTATAAAAATATTAATAGTTTGCATAGTTCTTTTTATACTATATATAAAGATGCCAAAACTATATAAATATTATTTTTTTCAATATCTACAAATGTGCGATGGCATTTGTCAGTTGGGAAAAAACTTATAGAATTGAATAAAATGAAGAGTCAACACAAAGTTTTGTCCCAGATTCCAACCTATAATAGACTCCGCAAAGGTACGCTGAATTTGTAGGAGATTAGACTGGCAAGCAGTCTGCCCTTTAAAACCTTGAAATAGCATAACAAAGGAAACCATTTGTAACTTAAATGCTGTATATCTTATTGATAATATCTATTTTAATAAGTTTAATACTAATTCGTTGTTTCTCCAAATAACTGAATTAATTCACTATATTTGCTTTTAACCTTGATATTTATATATAAAAAAGACTTGAGAAACCTCTTGTGAAATACTGAATAAAAAGTTATATTTTAGTTTTTTTAACATGTTATTTTGCTGATTATCAATATTTATTTTCTCATATACTTATGGTAAATAATATTAGTTTAGAATACGATGCTTTTTTAAGGTCTATAAAAAGAAACAAAGACATACCCCATTCTTTTCTAATTGGAGCAGGAGCATCAATTAGTTCTGGGATACAATCGGCATCTGATTGCATTTGGGAGTGGAAAAAAGATATTTATTTATCAAAAAATCCGAATGCTTCAGAATTTTATAAAAATTACAAAAATGCATCAGTACAAGCAAGCATTCAGCAATGGTTGGATAATGAAGGCGTTTATCCTAAGGTAAACTCAGTGGATGAGTATTCATTTTATGCTGAAAAGGCATATCCAATAGTTGATGATAGAAGGAAATATTTTCAATCTTTAATCGAGAGTAAAGAACCATATATCGGTTATAAACTATTGTGCCTATTAGGTGAGAAAGAAATTGTTAAAGCGGTATGGTCTACCAACTTTGATGGACTTTTAGTTAAAGCTGCTCATCAATTTAATCTTACACCAATTGAAATTACATTAGATTCAGTTGAAAGAATTTTTCGAAACCAAAGTAGAAAAGAATTACTTTCAATTTCGTTGCATGGTGATTATAAGTACAGTAGTCTTAAAAATACTTCAAAAGAATTAGATTCCCAAAATGAAGTTTTTATTGATACTTTGAAAAGGTATCAAGTTGACAAAAACCTTATTGTAATCGGATATAGTGGGAGAGATAAATCACTCATGGATGCTCTAATCGAAACTTTCAATCAAAAAGGTACTGGAAGGTTATATTGGTGTGGTTATGGACATGAAATTGAAAAAAATGTTCGACAACTTATTGAGCATGCAAGAGAGAATGGAAGGGAAGCGTACTATATTGCTACAGATGGCTTTGATAAAACTATGCTACATTTAACTAAAGCTTGTTTTGAAAACGAAACATCAACACTAGATGTAATAAATACTATATTAGCAAGTGTACAAAATGAAGAAATAATAAACGTAGAATTTGCTCAACAAATTACTAGAACCGACAAATACATTAAGAGTAATTTACATCCAGTAATTTTTCCCAAAGAGGTATTTCAATTTGAAATTGATTTTGGTCAAGAAGACCCTTGGTCTGCAATAAGAAAACTTACGGTTGATTCAGATGTTTGTGCTGTTCCTTTCAAGAAAAAGGTTTTTGCTCTTGCAACATTATCTACAATACATAGTGTTTTTGGTAATTTAATAAAAGGGGATATTAAACGTGTGCCAATTTCAAAATACGATATTGAAAATGTAACTGCTTTTAAATCTTTGATGCTTCAAACTATATTAAATCTTCTATGTGACGATGAAGTGGGAACTAATCATAGAGATAAAATATGGTTGAAGACTAGTGATAGGATTGAAACTTTTAATCAACAAAAAGTTGAAATTCACAAAGCTATATATTTATCTTTTTTCTTTGATAACCATGAAAAGTATGCCTTTCTAACATTTAAACCTACCATTCATTTAACTAGTGACTCTGAAATCACCAAGGAGATTAAACAAACTATCAGTAAGATTTCACTTGAAAAACTTTTCAATAAACAATATGATGAAATTCTTGAATTTTGGAAGTCCGTCTTGTTCAAGAAAGGGACATTAAAATTTGAATATCCTAAAAACTCTGGAACTGGATTTGATTTTCTAATTTCTCAAGATACAGCATATGCTGAGATTATGGTTCATGATTCAAATTACCGTAGTTATCATCCAAAGAAATATAATAAAAAATATACTCAACATTATGGAGTTCAGTATTTAGAACCACAACTAGTTTTTATAAACAGTGCAACTTTAAAACCAACCAAGGATTTTCATCCTATGAGAGCCTTAACCAATCATTGCCCATATGATTTTCCTCTAAATGGTTCAATTTACTCAAATGAAATAAACCTTAGTGTAATTTGTGGTAGTAAATATTCCGAGGTTTTTTATAGATTCCTTAATGAGTTAAACGTTAGACATAAAGCAAATGTAAACTCTGATTATTTAATAGATTATCCAAGTTTTTCCGTAGCATATAATATGCCAATTAATATACCTTTTAAAGATGATTCAGATAGGTGGGTTGATATAGAAGTTGACCATACCAATGGAGATATTAAAGACATTTCTTTAAAATTAGCCAGATTAATTACTTCCAAAATAGACCTATTGTCAAATAGACAAAGTCAACATACTATTGTTGTTTTTATTCCTCAAGAATGGCAATTTTATGAATCATATGAGGATAATGGTGAAACTTTTGATTTACACGATTATATAAAGGCATTTTCAGCATCGAAGGGTATTTCAACACAGTTAATCAGAGAAGATACTCTATTAGACACTTTAAAATGCCAGATTTTTTGGTGGCTTTCCCTATCTTTTTATGTGAAATCATTAAGAACTCCATGGCTACTTAATAATTCGGAAAAGGATACAGCGTATGCAGGGATTGGTTATAGCATTAATAGGAAAACTAATAATACTGAGATTGTCATCGGATGTAGTCATATATACGACTCTCAAGGGCAAGGTTTGAAATATAAATTATCCAAAATAGACAATTATTATCTTGATAAACAATCAAATCCATTTTTATCATATGAGGATGCATTTCAATTTGGTGTTTCAATTAGAGAATTATTTTATAATTCTATGGATAAACTACCAAAAAGAGTGGTTATTCATAAAAGAACAAGGTTTACCAAAGATGAGATAAAAGGGATTACTGAAAGTTTGAAAATGGCAGGAATAAAGTCTATTGATTTGATTGAAATTAATTTTGAATCTGATGCTAGATATGTATCAACCAATATTTATTTAGGTGAAATGCAAATCGACAGATTCCCTATCTCAAGAGGAACTTGTATTGTGACAGATAAAACGACTGCCTTGTTGTGGACTCATGGAATCGTTCCATCAGTCAAAGAAACTAATCGTACATATTATTTAGGGGGAAGAAGTATTCCAGCACCATTGAAGGTAATTAAACACTATGGAAGTTCTAATATTAGTTTGATTGCAACTGAAATTTTGGGATTAACAAAGATGAATTGGAATTCATTTGATTTATACACAAAACTACCAGCAACCATTAACTCTTCGAATGAAATTGCAAAAATTGGAAAGTTGTTAGCACGTTTTGAAGGAAAAACATACGATTATAGATTGTTTATTTAACAATAGGCCTTTTAAGGTAGCAAATAGCAAACTAAATACAACTTCTGTTACAAACGAATAGACGAAAAATGAATGAATTAGAATCTTTACAGAATATTTTTAAGGATAGATTTTTTAAAATTCCAGATTACCAAAGAGGATATGCTTGGACAAGTAGGCAACTTAAAGATTTCTGGGAAGACCTAGTGAATCTTCCACCAGATAGATTTCACTACACTGGATTACTATCCTTAAAAAAAGTGGATAAGACTATTTGGCAGAATTGGACTGATGAACGATGGTTAGTAGAAGAAAGACGATTTAAACCTTACCACGTTGTTGACGGTCAACAACGTTTATCAACTTTTGTGATTTTTATTCAAGCGATTGTCGAATTGTTAAAGGGTTTGCCAGAGAATAAGGATAAAAAGGATGATGAGATATACCTAGGTTCGTTCAGTCTAAAGACTATTAAAGAGGAATATTTAGTAGTTCAAAAGCCCCCACATTTTATTATTAAGACTTACAAATTTGGCTATGAAGTAGATAATCCAAGTTTCAAGTTTTTACGATATCGAATTTTTAAAGAACCTGATAGTGGAACTATACAAGAAACTTTTTACACCCTAAACCTAGAAAATGCTAAAAAATTTTTTGTTGAAAATTTATCAAAATTCCATGAGAACTATGGTCTAAATGAGATTGAGGTGCTTTTCAAAAAATTAACACAAAATCTCATGTTCAATTTATATGAAATAAGTGATGATTTTGATGTATTTGTAGCTTTTGAAACGATGAACAATCGAGGGAAAAAACTGTCAAATCTAGAATTATTGAAAAATAGATTAATATATCTTACTACCTTATACGATGAAGATGAACTAAAACCAGATGATAGATTATCACTACGTGAAAAAATCAATGATGCATGGAAAGAAGTTTATTATCAGTTAGGGCGCAAGAAACAAAACCCATTAAATGATGATGATTTTTTGGTAGCCCATTGGATAATGTACTTTCAATACACAAGAGAAAAGGGTGACGATTACATACGATTCCTTCTAGAACAAAAATTTACTCCACAAAATATTTTCTCAAAAACAGAAGTAAAATTAAGTTCACTACAAGAGTTTGAAGAAATAAAAGAAGATAGTGAACCAGACCTTGAAGATGTTGAGGATAACGAAAACGGGGAGGATGAAATTGTAAAACGCTCCAAACTTTCTCCTAAAGAAATTGAGAATTATGTTAATAGTTTAAAATCTGCTGCTGTTCATTGGTACAACACACATAATCCATTAAATAACCAAGACCTAACAACTGAGGAAAGCCAATGGATAGATAGACTAAATCGTATTGGTATTATTTATTTCAGACCGTTAGTAACAGCATCATTTCTTTCAAAAGAAATTACCAGTGAGCAAAGAGTTCAACTATTCAAGAGTATTGAACGTTTTATATTTATAACATTTAGACTTAGCAGAGCTTTTTCTACATATAGAAATAGTGAATTTTATCGTGCAGCAAGACAAATCAGAAATAACGAACTCTCAGTAAACGATATAATTAATAAACTTGAGAAACAAATGAATTTTTGTTTCACTACGCCAGAAGGTAGTAAGAATGTATATTTTAACTATACATACTTCCATAAGTTTATTGAAAAAAAGTTCAAGAATGGTGGTGGTTTTTACAATTGGAATGGGTTACGATATTTTCTGTATGAGTACGAAATGGATAAGGTAAGAAGCAGAGGAAGTCAGAAAATTGATTGGAGATTATTTGTTAAAAGTGAAAAGGATAAGGTTTCAATTGAACATATCTACCCACAAACACCTGATAATAAATACTGGAAAGAGAACTTCAAGGGTTATAAAAAGGGAGACCTAAAATTTTTTCAAGGTACTCTAGGTAATTTACTTCCACTGTCTCAAAGCATAAATTCCAGTATACAAAACGACAGTTTTCCTGATAAAAAGAACCCTAAGTTTGATTCACGTGGTGAAAAAATAAGACAGGGATATTCAGATGGTTCACACTCTGAAATAGAAGTTGCTTTTTATGAGGATTGGAATCCAAATAGCATTTATGAAAGGGGTATGAAACTCTTGAGTTTCCTAGAAAAACGTTGGGATGTAAAATTTGAGAGTGAAGATTCAAAAATTGAGTTATTGTTCTTGAATTTTATGTTCACTAAAGATACAGACAACTAGAATTTATAGGTATAATAAAAAAGCCGCAATAAAATTGCGGCTAATGTGGCAGACCGAGGATTCGAACCTCACCACTCCGATGTTGGTGTAAACAGTCACTACATAGCACTCAATTTCAAGTTGGGTAATCTGCCGAATGGAGTGGTCTGCCCGCCCACAAGAAATATCATACATTCCAAATACGTTAGTAACCATGAAATAATCAAGTGAATGCTGATTTTGTTTATAGTTTCTTTCATACTCTTAATTTTAAGGTTATTTAAAATAATTTCTGACAGAACTACAACTGCAATTTCATGCACATGCAGCGTTTTATAATAACCGTACCAACAAAGAACCTATATCCGTTAAGGTATTTCGTAATTAAAATACTAAAGTATATCAAAATTTAAAATTTGTCAAGATATTCTAAAATTATCTAAATAAACTTTATTTTCATTTAACTAGATGTGTGCATAATTTACTGATTTATGTTTAGCATTAAAGAACTTCCAAGTACATTTAAATAGCCCAATTTAACATCAGCAGAAATTGAAGATATTCTTTGTATTATGGAAACTAGATACAGATGAAATATAAAGGATTATAACTATTAGTAGGCACAAAAATCGCTCCAAATGTTTAATTTAATCTTTCTATATACCGAATGTTTTACCTATTTTTGATTACAATTCATATGAGTCACTATGAACAAAAAGACTTTATCGGAACGTGATATTTGCACAAAATTCATCACCCCAGCAATTGTTAATGCTGGTTGGGATAGTCATAAACAAATACTGGAAGAGGTTTCATTTACAGATGGTAAAATCTATGTCCGTGGTAGATTGACTGCAAGAGGGGCAAGAAAAAGGGCAGATTACATACTGTATTACAAACCCAATATTCCTATCGCTATTGTTGAAGCTAAAGATAACAACCATACCGTAAGGTCTGGAATTCAACAGGCATTAGATTACGCTAAGATTCTTGATATACCATGTGTTTTTAGCAGTAATGGTGATGGATTCCTGTTTCACGATAGAACTGCTACCGATTCAAATATCGAAACCGAACTTAGCCTAGATGAATTCCCATCACCCCAACAGCTATGGGAGAAATACAAGAAATATAAGGGCATTAATTCTCAAGAAACAGAGAGAATATCATCTCAGGATTATTACTTCGATGGCTCTGGAAGAAGACCACGATACTACCAGCAAATCGCAGTTAACCGAACCGTTGAAGCCATTGCTAATGGTCAGAATCGCATTCTTTTAGTAATGGCTACTGGAACAGGTAAAACCTATACTGCCTTTCAGATTGCCTATAGGTTATGGAAAGCAGGTGTTAAAAAACGTATTCTTTTCCTTGCAGATAGAAATGCACTTATTGACCAAGCACAGCGAGGTGACTTTAAGCACTTCAGGGATAAGATGACGATGGTTAAGAACAGAAAGGTTGATAAATCATATGAGGTATACCTCTCGTTATATCAAGGTATTTCTGGAAATGAGGAAGAAAAAAATATCTACAAGCAATTTAGTCCTGATTTCTTTGATTTAATCATTATTGATGAGTGCCACCGAGGTTCTGCAAGGGATGATAGTGCTTGGCATGAAATTTTAAAGTACTTCAAAAATGCCACCCATATTGGATTAACTGCAACTCCAAGAGAAACCAATGTGGTGAGTAATACCGAGTATTTTGGCGACCCAATTTATACTTACTCCCTTAAACAAGGAATTGATGATGGTTTCCTTGCTCCTTATCGTGTTATCCGAGTTGGATTAAACGTTGACTTAGAGGGTTGGCGACCTGAAGATGGTAAAACTGATAAGGATGGAAATCTTGTTGAAGACCGTGTTTACAACAAGAAGGACTTCGACCGTAGTTTGGTTATCGATGAGCGCACAGAGGTTGTTGCACGAAAAGTATCCGAATTCTTAAAAGGGTATGACCGATATGCAAAGACCATAGCGTTTTGTTCAGATATTGACCATGCAGAACGTATGCGTTCATCTTTGTCAAAGGAAAATGCTGATTTAGTTGCTGAGAACTACAAGTATATCATGCAGATTACGGGTGATAACGATGAAGGAAAGCGTGAACTAGATAACTTCACCGACCCTGAACAAAAATACCCAGTAATAGCAACTACATCAGAATTAATGACCACTGGTATAGATGCTCAAACCTGTAAGGTTATTGTGCTGGATGCAAACATAGCATCTATGACTAAGTTCAAGCAGATTATTGGTCGTGGAACAAGAATTAATGAGGAGTATGGGAAACTTTACTTCACCATACTTGATTTCCGTAACGCCACAGACCTTTTTGCTGATAAGGATTTCGATGGAGAGCCAATTCGCATTAAACCTGTTAGTCAGGAAGATGATTTGGTGAGTATTGTTGACGAAGAGGAGAATGATACTACTCCAATAATTGATGAGGTTACTGATGAGGAAATTATAATTGAAAAACCATCGATAAAGTATCCAGAAGGGAATGATGATTCGGGTAGTGACAATTTGGGTGAATCTCGACAAAAAGTTTATGTGAATGGTGTTGATGTTTCTATTCTGGTTAGCCGAGAGATGTACTTCGACCAGCATGGGAAACCAATAACAGCTAGCCTTAAAGACCATACAAAGGAGATTATCAAAGGTCAATTTGCATCACTTGATGATTTCTTGAGCAAATGGAACTCTACCGACCAGAAGACAGCCATTATAGAAGAACTTCAGCAACAAGGTGTATTGGTTGAAGCTCTACTTGATGCTGTTAACAAAGAGGTTGATTTATTCGATTTGATTTGCCATGTGGCATTCGACCAGCCCCCGCTAACTCGTAAAGAACGTGCTAATAACGTGAAGAAGCGAAATTACTTCACCAAGTATGGCGAAAAAGCACGTAAGGTGTTGGAGAATCTATTGGATAAATATGCCGATGAGGGCATTACCAACATAGAATCCTTAGAAGTTCTAAAGGTTAAACCATTTACTGAATATGGCTCACCAATGGAAATTATTGGTTCGTTTGGTAGTAAGAACGAATATCTGAAAGCAATACATGAACTTGAGGTTGAACTTTACAAAACTGCAAAGCCTACCGCTTAGATTACTCTTTGGTAACTTACTTTTTAGTAACTT
>CAZQSR010000062.1:3725-11519 GCA_964596145.1 uncultured Ignavibacteriaceae bacterium | reverse complement strand
ATTTAATTAAAATCATACTTTTATTTTCGTTGTGAAGTACTTCACTATTATTTATAGCTTGCATAGAACAAATATAAACACTGCCGGGCAAATTTCCAGCATTAAATATCAAAGAATATTCTCCTTCATCTTTTAAATCATCAATTAGTGTACTTATAAGTCTTCCTATAACATTATAAATTTTGATAGTAACACGACAGGTTGCAGGAAGCGTGTAATTGATTTTAGTTGATGGATTGAAAGGGACAGGGAATATTTTTAATAACTTTTTATCAGCAGCACTATTAGAAATTGTCTGCTTCTTAAAAGGAATGATTTGTGTGGAGACAACATTTGTAAAAGGATGAGCTTGCGTTGGATGAAAAGGAATTACTTTATAATATATAACCTGGCCCGGTTCCGAAATCACTACAGTGTAATCAGTAGATGAATAAGTTGTATTACCAGTCGTCGTTAATAATTGAAATCCATCTCCGATATTGCGATATATATGATATTGAATTACATTAATTCCAACTCCGTCAAATGGACCCCAAATTAATTTTGGATAATTCCCTTCTTGAATTAGAACCAATCCATTATTCCAAAAGGGTGTAAAATACGGTTGTTGCATTGCCAATCAGCCCATGTAATAACTTGACCATTTGTTAGCATAATGTCTGGAGATTGGTTAGAAATTTTTATTGTCCCTTTATTCCAAAATAATATTTTTTCAGCTAAAGCATCATATCTAATCGTAAAATCGTTGCCTTCTGGACAAATATTGCATCTGGCTGTAAAACCTAAGTCTCGCCAATCGAAATAGCAAATGCTTTCAATACATTATTTTCTTTTACATTAAGCATATAAAAACCATTTCTTAAAGGTTTTAAACCGGCTGTTTGTTGAGCACAAGAATTAAATATTGCAAAATTTCCTTGATCGTGGTACCTGTATTGATATCCATTCCAGTCACAATCAACCCAACCAGTAGCTCCCCCATTTAAAGTACTTATATAAGTTGAATTATCGTTATAAATTAAAATATCACATAAATTACCCGTTTTAGAATAATTGACGCCTATTGGTATTAATTTAAAAGTAATGCTTCTATTAACCGCGTTTTGTATTTGAATTGAAAATTCGTTATCTAAATATATATCATCGGTTACAATCTGTGCTTTGATCACACTCGGAAAAGGAAGTATAAAAATCAATAAAAAAACAATAACAATATTCTAATCTCTTTTGCCCCCTAATTTAGTAGTAAAATTTTTTTTATCATCACATTCCTTTTATTATCTTTATCTCCAGAACTAAGAAAGCTAAATCGGACAAAGTATACGCCGGTTGCATGTTTATCTAAATTAAATTCCAGAGAATATTCACCTTTGACCTCGTAATCATATGACATATCCAAATGTTCCTTACCAAGTATATCAAATATCTTAACATTTAACCGACCCTCTGATGGAATAATAAAGTAAAACCTTGTAGTACTATTGAATGGGTTCGGATAATTTAAAACAAAAGAAATTTTTCACTTTTGAGATCATGGTTTTTTTGTACAATTAATGGCTTAGAAGAAAACAAATAAACTTTACCAGATCTGATATTGTTAGCCCTTGAAAGCTTACCACTTACTAAAATAAAATCCAATAAACGACCTCCAAAATCCAGCGCATCTTGTTCATCGGATGGCACTATTTTTTTGCTCTTCATCCACCCTGCATTTTTTTTAGTAAATAAATAGACTGATCCCGGAGCACTATTTTTAACGGTATCCTCTGATGCACCGACTAAGAACGAGTCGCCTTTTATAAAAAGATTAATACCGAAAAGATCATTAAAGTAACTATCTCCTGTAGAAAAAATTTGTTTTAATTTAAAAGTATTATTAAAAAAATTGTAAATATAAACACATCCAGGTTTTCGATAATAATAATTATTGGATGTACCCACAAAAACAAAACTATCATTAACTGCGATTGAAGATCCGAATGCTAGTTTTTGAGAATTCAATTCAGGGATGATTTTTTCTTTGAAATTCCAAGTAGAATCCTCTTTCTTATAGAAATATACTGATCCAGAACCTTCTCCACTTTTTGTACTATCATTATCAGAACCAATTAATAATGTATTTTCTATCAAAGCCAGACTTGAACCAAAAAATTGAAGCGGTTTTGCATCAACAGGAAAAAATTCTTTTTGAAGTACATACTGGTCATTAATAAGTTTAAAAAGGAATACCTTTCCAACATCTAAAATTGAATCGAGTTTTGCTCGAAATGCACTTACCAACAATTGATCTTGTGAGATAGTTAATATATTCGAAAATAAGCTTTGAGAAGAACATGTGGCTGGCGGAAGATTTTTTTGTCGTTGTATCCAGTTATTATTTTCACGCACAAAAACATACAGTGCCCCAACTTTGATATTATTATTTTTTTTATTCTGCGCTCCAACAAATAATTTGCCATTAGAAAACAACAAGCTACTTCCAAACAGTGCATACTCTTCGGGATCGTTTGGAAATATTTTGGTCTCAAATAAATAATCATTATTTATTTTTTTATAGACATACACACAACTCTGAACGGAATTTAAATATCTAAGATTTGAAATGAAAATAAAACTATCTGAACTGGCTATTCCTTGACCAAAATAATCACTTTCTAATGCGTCATAAGGTATATTTTGTTTCTCATAAAATGTTTGTCCAAACGATGAGATAGATAGAATGGTGAGAAGTATTGTGATTTTTATGTTTCATTCTTTTGTCATCTATGAATTAAAAAGTGCGATGTAAAAACATCGCACTTTTAAACCTACCTAAATTTAGTTGTCTATTTTCATATTAGCAAGTTGTTCATAGTATTTATACTTGGATGTTACATCCTGCTGCGCTTCTTCTATCAGTTTAGCAGCTTCTTCAGGGTGAGATTTTGTTAACATCTTATAACGGGTTTCCATGTAAGCATAATCCTTCAATGGAATTTTCAATCCTTTAGAATCTAACTTGAACGGATTTTTACCTTCAAGAGCAAGCAAAGGATTATAACGGAACAATGGCCAGTAACCTGAATCAACAGCTGCTTTCTGGTTCTTCATTCCTGTTTCCATATTTATTCCGTGAGCAATACAATGACTATATGCAATAATTAAAGATGGTCCATCGTATGCTTCTGCTTCAAGAAATGCTCTTACTGTGTGAGCATCATTTGCGCCCATTGCAACTTTAGCAACATAAACATTTCCGTAACTCATTGCCATCAGACCAAGGTCTTTCTTAGCAGCGGGTTTTCCACCTGCAGCAAATTTTGCAACAGCTCCGCGTGGTGTTGATTTGGAAGCCTGTCCGCCTGTGTTGGAATAAACTTCGGTATCAAGTACAAGCACATTTACATTTTTGCCTGAAGCAAGGACGTGATCTAAACCGCCATAACCAATATCATAAGCCCAGCCATCACCGCCGATAATCCACACAGATTTTTTGACGAGGTAATCAGCAAGACTTAATAAATGTTTAACGTCTTCAGCAAATTCACCATTCACTCCAGCAAGTTTTTGCTTTAAAATTTTAATTCTTTCTCTTTGTTCATGAATTCCTGCTTCATCTTTTTGATCAGCATTTAATATTGCTGTAACAAGGTCATCTCCTATCTTACCCGATAATTTTGTAAGAAGAGTTTTAGCCTGCATATTATGTTTATCAATAGCAAGTCTGTAGCCAAAACCAAATTCAGCATTATCTTCAAATAAGGAGTTTGACCAAGCAGGTCCGCGACCATCAGCATTTGTACAATAAGGAGTTGTTGGTAAGTTGCCGCCATAAATTGAAGAACAACCTGTAGCATTTGCAATTACAGATCTATCTCCGAATAATTGTGTCACGAGTTTAACATAAGGAGTTTCACCGCAACCTGAACAAGCACCAGAGAATTCAAAAAGTGGTCTTAAGAATTGGGAATCTTTTACATTTGTAATGTTTAATTTTGTTCTGTCGAAATCTGGCAGAGTTAAGAAATAATCCCAGTTAGCTCTTTCAGTTTCACGAATAGGAATTTGTGGTTGCATATTAATTGCTTTTAGTTTTGTTTCTTTCTTGTTCTTTGCAGGACAAACATCAACACAAAGGCCACAACCTGTACAATCTTCAACTGCAACCTGTAAAGAATAAAGAACGTTGTCACCAAATTCTTTTGATTTGAATTTTGTTGACTTGAATGTAGCAGGCGGATTAACCAGTAATTTATCTTCATATATTTTTGCTCTAATACAAGCATGAGGACAAACAAGTACACATTTATTACATTGAATACAAGTCTCTACATCCCACACAGGTACATCAAGAGCAATGTTTCTTTTTTCATATTTAGTAGTACTTAGCGGATAGGTTCCATCTATTGGCATTTTGCTTACTGGAATTGAATCACCTTCGCCTGCAATTATTTTTGCTGTTACGTTCATAATAAATTCATCAGCTTCACCCTGTATAGCAGATTGAAGCTGCAATTTACTTGTAATTTTATCCTGAACTTTAACTTCAAATAAATTAGCAAGTGTCTGATCAACTGCATCATAATTCATCTGGACAATTTTGTCGCCTTTGGAACCGTAGGTTTTTTTAATGGCTTTTTTAATTAAATTAATTGCTTCTTCTTTAGGGAAGATATTTGATATTGCGAAGAAACATGTTTGCATTATTGTGTTTATTCTTACACCCATTCCTGTTTGTTCAGCAACTTTGTATGCATCAATAACAAAGAGTTTCATTTTTTTAGTCATCAAATCTTTCTGAACTTTTTCAGGTAATGAATCCCATACTTGTTCTGGTGGAACCTGTGTGTTCAGAAGGAAAGTAGCACCTTCAGTTGCATCTTTTAACATATCAACTTTTTCAAGAAAGACTTGTTGATGGCAGGCAATAAAGTTTGCTTTATCAATTAAATAAGTCGATTTAAGTTCGTGAGGACCAAATCTTAGATGTGATGTAGTCATTGAGCCGGATTTTTTAGAGTCATAAACAAAATAACCTTGTGCGTAATAATCCGTTCCTTCACCAATAATTTTGATGGAATTTTTATTTGCACCAACTGTTCCATCAGCACCCAGTCCGTAGAATTTTCCTTTAAAAGTTTCTTTAGCTTCAACAGTAAAAGCTGGATCATAATCAAGGCTTGAGTTGGTAACATCTTCAATTATTCCAACTGTAAAATGATTTTTAGGTTGAGCTTTCCTGGCATTGTCATAAATTGCTTTAATCATTGCTGGTGTAAATTCTTTTGAAGCAAGACCGTATCTTCCACCAACAATTTTTGGATAAGAGAAAGGAAGGTCACCAAGATTATATTTCTCGGAGATAGCGTTAACAACATCAAGATATAAAGGTTCACCAGCAGAGCCGGGTTCTTTTGTTCTATCAAGTACACTTATAACTTTTGTGGTTTTTGGAAGAGCTTTTATAAGATGATCATTTGAAAATGGTCTGTATAATCTAACTTTTATTGCACCGACTTTTTCACCTTTTGCAACAAGATAGTTAACCGTTTCCTCTACAGCTTCAGCACCTGAACCCATAAGCACAATAACATTTTCTGCATCTGGAGCACCAACGTAATCGAAGAGGTGATACTGTCTTCCAACTATCTTTGCAAATTTGTCCATTTGTTTTTGAACTATTTCAGGACAAGCAAGATAAAAAGGATTAACAGTTTCTCTTCCCTGGAAATAAACATCAGGGTTTTGAGCGGTTCCACGCATAACAGGATTTTCAGGGTTCAATCCACGCTTACGATGAGCAATTACGAGTTCCTGATCAATCATAGCTTTCATATCATCAATCGAAAGCTGTTCAATTTTCATAACTTCAGCACTGGTTCTGAAACCATCAAAAAAATGCAGGAAAGGAACTCTTGCTTCAAGCGTTGATGCTTGTGAAATCAATGCAAAGTCCATTACTTCCTGTACGGAGTTTGAAATTAAAAATGCAAAACCTGTAGAGCGTGTGGCCATAACATCGCTATGGTCACCAAAAATAGATAAAGCTTGAGCTGCAATTGCACGTGCAGAAACATGAAAAACTGTTGAGGTTAATTCACCGGCAATTTTGAACATATTAGGAATCATCAATAATAATCCCTGTGAAGCGGTGAATGTAGTTGTGAGAGCACCGGTTTGTAAAGCACCATGAACGCTTCCTGAAGCGCCGCCTTCGCTTTGTAATTCACTTACTGAGGGAGTAAATCCCCACATATTTTTCTTGCCTTCAGCAGCCCATTGATCACACCATTCTCCCATGGTTGAAGAAGGAGTTATGGGATAAATTGCAATAACTTCGTTAGTATTAAAAGCTACATACGCTGCAGCTTCATTTCCATCAATTGTTACTTTTTGTCTAATCATCTTTATACTTCCCATTTAATTAAAAAATAAACCCCTGCTGGGGTGATATATTTTGCCAAAAATTATACCAAGCAATAATAATAAAAAGAATGGATTTTAACCAATTTTTTGTTGAAAAAAATTAATAATTGATAAATTTTGCACGATTTTCTAAAAATTAAGAATATTTCTTTGAAAGGATTTAATTAAAAATAATTTTTTGATTTGACTTAAGTTCTTCGCGTCTAAATGAATATTTCTGAAGTTTGATTTGTATCATATATTTGTAAAGATTTAAACCATAATTTGAAAGTAAAAAAAAGGAAGAAAATGAGTCTTACCGAAATTCTTAAACTGTCTGCTGTTTCAGTTCTCTTTGGGTTGACAGTAATAATTGCTGTTTCATTTCTTTTTTCAAAGCTTCGAAAAAAGAGGCATAACCATAACTATTAAATTTTTCCATTCATCATAGTTGCAGCAGCAGTCAATTCTGTTAACGGCACATCATGAATTTTTCCACACTTAGGACATGTTATTTTTGGTTTATTAGTTCCAAAACCGGGAGGAATTTTAATTTTTAATCCACAGGTACACATTAAGAAAGCATATTTATTTACAGTCATCATTAAATCACCAAGAGCACGCTTCTGGCTTTTAGCAGTTTGCTGCTCAGTCATTCTTTCTCCAGCTTTTCTTATGCTTATATCTTCTTTTTCTTGTAATGCTGATTTAGGCAGAATAACATTTGATTTCCCTTTAACTAAAGAAAATGCTGCTTGATAGTTTGCATAGCTCGCTCCACTAGCAATGCTACGAAGGATTTTAATTCTTTCAGAAATGGGTGGATGTGTACTTGAAAGATTTGAAAGCTGCATACCGGATTTTTTTAATGGATTGACAATATACATTGGTGCAGTAACTTTATTAGCGGATGGGAGATCATAGCTTGTGCTGGAAATTTTCTCCAGTGCTGAAGCTAATCCTTCAGGATATCTTGTTAATCTTACAGCAGAAGCATCTGCAAGATATTCTCTCTTTCGTGAGATAGCAAAGTATAAAAGTCTTGCAACAATTGGAGCAAGTATAGCAAATATTATAGCAACAATCATAAGAATTAATTGTAATTGTCCTCCTCCGCTTTCTCTAGAAGAAGATTTGTATCTTCTCCCCGAACCACCAGAAAACCAGAGCCCTCGCAAAAAAATTTCAGAAATAAGAACAATACTTCCAAGCATTATTCCCGCAAAGGTCATAAACATTACATCGCGATTTACTATATGAGAAATTTCATGAGCAACAACACCCTGTAATTCGTCTCTGTTAAGTCTTGAAAGCAAACCAGCCGTAACTGCAACAGCAGCTTTTTCAGGTTTTCTTCCTGTTGCAAAAGCGTTGGGAGCTTCTTCATTAATTATATAGACTTTTGGCATG
>CAZQSR010000062.1:0-3715 GCA_964596145.1 uncultured Ignavibacteriaceae bacterium | reverse complement strand
ATTTTCATTTCTTCAACAACATTAAAAAGCTGAGGATGAACATCTTGTGTTACTTCTTTTGCATTGCTCATAGCAAGTACAATAGAACTTCCTCCAAAGTAACTTATAAGCGAAAGGATAAACCAGATTATGGCCGCTAAAAATATTCCTCCAATTGCACCATCTTCTCCTGCATAAGCTCCTCCTACAAAAAAGCCAAGAGCAAGCAATATAATGCCAAGAGAAATAAATAATATCCACGATTTACGTTGATTTGCTTTAATCAATTCCCACATTGGAAAATCCTTTCGCTTTAAAATGAAATTATAATTTCATTAACACAAATCAGAAGCTGACTTTAGGAACTTCTCTTTGAGCTTTGTCTTTAATCTCGAAGAATTCCTGTTCTTTGAAATTAAACATTCCCGCTATAATGTTTGAAGGGAACATTTGAATTTTATTATTGTAACCAAGCACCTGGTCATTATAATTTTGCCTTGAGAACGATATTTTATTTTCAGTTGAGGTTAATTCTTCCTGCAGTGCTAAAAAATTCTGATTTGCTTTTAAGTCAGGATAATTTTCTACGACGAGGAAAAATTTACTCATTGCTCCGCTTAATTCAGCTTCAGCTTTTGCTTTTTCACCTACAGTATTCGCTCCCATAGCCTGACTTCTTGCTTTGGTAATGTTCTCTAAAGTCTCACGTTCATGTTTCATATAACCTTTAACGGTTTCCATAAGATTTGGAATTAAATCATGTCGTCTTTTTAGTTGAACATCAATTTGTGCCCACGCATTTTTTACCTGGTTTCTTAAACGTACAAGTCCATTGTACATCCCTATTATCCAGAATGCCAAAATTACAATTACAACAATTACAATTATTAAAGCGATCATTATTCCTCCTGGAATTAGTTTGATTTTAATTTATGTCCGAACATATCGTTCAGTAATTCTAAAACTTTTTTTGATTGTGTTGTATGACTCATTGAAGCCATTTTTTCAAGCTCTCCTTCATCGAACCAGATACCGTGATCATTCTTACATTTATCAACAAGAACAGTTTTATCATCAGCGTTGCCGTAAAGTATTTTATCCATCTTCTTCGAACAGATAGGACACTTCAAAGGTTTTTCTCTTGATGAGTTATCAATCTTAAACGAACTTAATAAAATATTTTTACTTTCTGGATCATCTAAAAGCAATTCAAGTTCACCTGAATCAAGCCAGATACCGCCGCATTCAAGGCAGTTATCTATTTCAACCTCATTTAATTCAAGAACAACCATCATAGATTTACATTTAGGACAATTCATAATTTTCTCGGTAATTAGTTTTCTTTTTATGCAAAAATAGAAAAAGAAGAATTAAAACAGAATGAAGAAATTATTAATTTGTTAAATTGATGACGAATGGAAAAGTTTCTTTGTTTAAGAAATCTCCTTTTTATAAGTTTACAGTAATTAATCAATAATTTACAGTACAGGCTTGTTATGAAATTACTAAAAGCAGCAGTTCATAAAGAATTAAAAACCAGCGAGCTCAGATGGATGTGTAATCCGCAAATTCTGGATTTTGAATCGACAGAAGAACTGGAACCCATCGAAGGTATTCTTGGACAGGAGCGAGCATTAAATGCAATTAAATTAGGAGTTAATTTACGTTCACCCGGATATAATATTTATATCGCTGGTTTGTCAGGAACAGGAAAAGCGACCACTGTACAAAAAATACTTGAGACCGTAAGTGGTAAAGCAACTAACCTTAAAGATTATGTTTATGTAAATAACTTTAAAGATACAGACAGACCTACACTTTTGACTTTTCCTGCCGGACAGGCTAAAATATTTAAACAGGAACTGAACAACTTTATTAATTTTCTTCAGCAAAGAATTCCTCAAATACTTGATGGGGAAAAATATAATAAAAAAAGAAAACAACTTATCACAGAATATTCTGGTAAAGAACAAACGCTTGTCAGTAATTTTGAAAATAAAATTAAGCAAGAAGGTTTTTCACTTGGACAAATACAGGTTGGTGAAACAGCAAGACCAGAAATTATACCAATGATTGATCAGAAGCCTATTCCTATTTATCAGTTAAATCAAGTTGTTCAGGAAGGAAAAATTACAGAGGAAGCAGCCAAGCAAATTATTGCAAACTATAACAAGTTCCAGGAAGAACTGGTTCACATATTTAAGAAAGGAATGAAACTAAGCCAGGACTTACGGGAAAAACTTACGGCACTGGAAAGAAATGAAGTTGAAGTAGTTGTTAAAGGCTCTATGATTGCTTTTTGTGAGAAGTATGAAGATGCTGCAGTGTTAAATTATCTTATGCAGGTGGAAGAAAATATTCTCGACAATCTGCAGGTGTTTAAAGGACAAAAACCGGAAGGTGAAACTACACAAGAAGGATATGTGATTGATTATTTTCGCGAATATGATGCTAATATTATTCTTGATAATTCAGATGTTAATCAATGTCCGGTTATTCTCGAAATATCACCTTCATATACTAACTTATTTGGAACGATAGAAAAAATTAATGATGGTCGTGGCGGCTGGTATGCAGATTTTACAAAAATAAAAGCGGGTTCTCTGCTTAAAGCCAATGGCGGATTTTTAGTATTAAATGTTAATCATCTATTTGAAGAACCCGGTGTATGGAGAACTCTTAAAAGAATTTTAACATACAGAAAACTTGAAATTCAGGACACAATGAATTTTTACCAGTTTCAGCCTTCGATTCTTAAACCCGAGCCGATTGATATTGATGTTAAGGTAATTCTGATTGGAAGCAATAATATTTATTCTATTCTTGCAAATTATGAAGATGACTTTAAAAAAATATTCAAAGTTAAAGCAGACTTTGATTATGAAATTAAAAGGACAGGAGATGTTATTGTTGAGTATGCAAGAGTAATTAAAAAAATGATTCATCAGGAAAATCTTCTTGATTTTGATAAAACAGCTATTGCTTATTTACTTGAATTATCTGCAAGATATGCTGGACAAAAAGATAAACTCACCTCTCGTTTTTCTGTTATTGCCGATATTGCACGCGAGGCGAACTATTGGGCTTCGGAATTGAAATCGCCAATAGTTAAAGATGAACATATTCGTAAAGCTTTTAAAATGGCACAACAACGATATGGCTTATATGAAGAAAAAGTTAACGATATGATTCAGGATGAGATGATTCTTATCGATACATCCGGTTTTAAAGTTGGCGAAGTAAATGGTCTTGCTGTATATGGTTCGGATATTTACTCATTTGGAAAACCGACAAAAATATCTGCAAGTGTTTCATTGGGTAATGGCAGTATAATAAACGTTGAACGCGAAGCGGGTATGAGTGGCAAAACTTATGATAAAGGAATGTTAATTATAGGCGGTTACTTTAAAGAGACTTTTGGACAGCATCATCCTCTTTCTTTCTCTGCAAGTATTGTATTTGAACAATCCTATGGAATGATTGACGGGGATAGTGCTTCCTGTGCAGAAATATTTACTCTCCTTTCTACTTTATCCGGACTGCCAATAAAACAGTCACTTGCTGTTACCGGTTCACTTAACCAGAAGGGCGATGTTCAGCCAATTGGCGGAGTAAATGAAAAGATTGAAGGCTTTTTTGACGTTTGTGAATCCCGCGGCTTAACCGGGGATCAGGGTGTAATAATTCCTGTTCAGAATGTAAAAGAGCTGATGCTTAAAGATGAAGTTATAGAAGC
>CAZQSR010000061.1:0-11660 GCA_964596145.1 uncultured Ignavibacteriaceae bacterium | reverse complement strand
GTATTGACAGTTTTGTGCTCCGAAATCCGCCACTGCGCCAAGCGCCAAAACGTTGGCGGTAATGGCAGAAAGACCACAGCAACATTGAAAATCTGATAAAAAAATCGGATAATTTGAGTAACTTTGCATAAATTGAAATTGTAATGAAAACACATCATAAAATAATAAATGGAGACAGCAGACAAATGACTGAATTGCCTGACAATTCGGTACACTTGGCAATTACTTCTCCACCATACTGGCAACTTAAGGACTACGGTACAGATAATCAAATTGGCTTCCACGACAGTTATGAAAATTACATCAATAACCTGAATTTAGTTTGGAAAGAGTGCTACCGCACTCTTCACAATGGTTGCAGGTTGTGTGTAAATATTGGTGACCAATTTGCAAGAGCAGTTTATTACGGTCGTTATAAAGTCATTCCTATTCGTGAAGAAATCATTAAGTTCTGCGAAAATGTGGGGTTTGACTATATGGGAGCTATCATTTGGCAAAAGGTCACCACTTCAAATACAACGGGCGGTGGAGTACAGATGGGTTCATATCCTTATCCGAGAAACGGTATTTTGAAACTTGACTATGAATTTATTCTCGTTTTTAAAAAACTTGGTGATGCACCAAAGCCATCAAAAGAACAGAAGGAACTTTCTAAAATGACTGCTGAAGAATGGAATACCAATTTTGCAGGACATTGGAATTTTGCAGGAGCAAGACAAAACGGACATATTGCAATGTTCCCAGAAGAATTACCAAACCGTCTAATTAAAATGTTTTCATTTGTCGGAGAAACAGTTCTTGACCCATTTTTAGGTAGTGGTACGACAGCATTAGCATCAAAAAACTTAGACCGGAATTCTGTTGGTTATGAAATCAATCCTGAATTTATTCCTTTCATAAAAGAAAAATTAAATGTTCAACAAAAGGACTTGGATGGAACAACTTATGAGTTTTTAACTCAAAATAAATCTACTCTTGATTTTGAAAATGAAATCAAAAAATTGCCCTACATCTTCAAAGATCCTCATACATTAGACAAGAAAATTGATGTAAAGAAGTTGCAGTTCGGCTCTAAAATAGATAAAGACAGTTCAACCCAACGTGAAGAACTTTTTACAGTTAAAGAAGTGATTAGTCCCGAACTACTTAGGCTAAATAATGATTTAACTATAAAACTTATAGGCATCAAGGAAGACCCCGAAGCAAATGGAAAGGCAACTTCATTTTTGGTTGAAAAAACAAAAGGTAAACGAGTGTTTTTGAAATATGACAATGTGAAACACGACAAAGAAAATAACTTGCTATGCTACTTATACCTTGAAAACAAAACTTTTATAAATGCTCATTTAATTAAAAATGGTTTGGTGCAAGTGGATAGTGATATTAACTTCAAATACAAGGACAAATTTTTAAATTTATTACAACAAAACAATGGCTAAAGAATGGATTTTAAACTCAGCGATGAATCGCTTCCAACTGAACTTTAAAAGAAATGTTGGACCAACTTCTGAATCAATCAGAAAATGTTCTCCTAAAACACTGGAAGAATGGCGTGAATATTACTTCACGAATGTGAAACCTAAAGAACATATTGAAGAATTAGGCAAAAAACTTTATGTAAAAATAACAGAAGTTATTCAATCAGAAGTGGCTGAATTAACCGAGCAAGATTGTATTGACTATATGATTCAACTTGTAATTGATCGGACATTTGATGGATATATGACGGAAATTCAAACAATATATGGGCAATTACAAAAAATATTGGGAATACCTATTCAGCCAGCACCTGACGAGTGGGATAGATTATTTAATGTTGATTTTTTTATACAAATTGGAGAAAAGTTTATTGGGCTTCAAATAAAGCCAGTAAATATCGGAATACAATTGCCAGAGATTTTTAAGGAATACGGTTTGCAAGCTGAAACCCATAAAAAATTCACTGAAGTTTTTGGTGGTAAAGTGTTTTATTTGTTTTCTGCTAAAATTGGTGAGAAAAAGGAAATCCAAAACAAAGAAGTAATTGAAGAAATAAAGAAAGAAATTATCCGACTAAAAGATTGATTAAAAGCCACATACCGCCAACAAAGGCTAAAATCAAGCGGGCGGATAGTACCAATTTGAAAAGTAGTGCTACTAATAAACTTTATCTCAGGTTGACAGTGAAGTGCTCCGAAATGCCCGCCAGCTTTTAGCCTCAGACGTTACCACCAATGCTAAAAAGACAGACGACACACAGCTAGACAATTACTGAAAATGGACTCGACATACAGACCAAATTAACCAAGCGGACAAACTTTCAAGCTGACCGTGTTTTGCTGTTAGGACAGGTGACAGAAACAGAAGAAAAAGCCGACCCTTCGCATTTTTTAAAATTTCTTTAGCCAGCCGAACAAACGGCACATTTGCAAGCCGCATAAACCCACCCACAGACCCAAGCTTGCAAAAGAGCCGTTTTTTCCTACCCACTATCAAAATTCTTCTTATATTTGCCAAATATTGACAAGTCAAAATGAAAATAATGGAAAGTCAATTCGGAGAAAAAATCAGGACACTTAGAGAGAATCAAGGCTTGTTTTTAAGACAGGTTGCTCCGCTACTCGACATGGACACTGCCCAACTCAGTAAAATTGAAAAAGGACTGAGACAAATGAAAAGAGAGCAGATTCCTGTCATTGCTCAGATTCTCAAAACCGACAAAGACGAGTTATTGACGCTTTGGCTTGCTGACCAAGTGTATGAAGTAGTACAAGACGAAAATCTTGCACTAAAAGCAATGCAGGTGGCTGAAGAAAAAATCAAGTATGAAAAGACCAAAAAGAAAAAGTAAATAAATGGCAATTGAAACTGGACAAATAGTAAAGAACTTAATTCCGACAGAAGCTGTAACCATCAACCAGATACAGCCGCTTGGTTCTATGGTTTCTTTAAAATACACCGGAGTAAATACCAATCGGGTAAATACCAAGGTTATCACCAAAGAACAATTTGAATCATTGGAGGTATTGGCCGATGAAGGTACTTTTAATTTTAATGGTGACCCCGTCCGTTTTTCGCTATTTGCCGAAGCTGAGAGAATAAACTCGGCTTATCAGTTTGACCCTTTATTCGCTGTAAACTGTAGCATTGTTGACCCACTACCCCATCAGGTTGAAGCAGTTTATAAATTTTTACTACCACTACCCAAAATCAGATTCTTGCTTGCAGATGACACCGGTGCTGGAAAAACCATCATGACCGGTTTGCTTATCAAAGAAATGATGATGCGTGGTGTAGCGGACAGAATTTTAATTGTAACGCCTGGTGGTTTGACCAAACAGTGGCAAGAAGATGAGATGGGGGTAAAATTCAATATCCCATTCACATTGGTAAACAGGAGCCTGTTTTCATCGGACCCAAATGTATTTCATACGGCTAACCGGGTTGTTACTTCTATAGATTTTATCAGCAGAGAAGATGTATTGAACGTAGCCAGCAATTCGCATTGGGATTTGGTGGTTTTTGACGAGTGTCATAAACTTTCTGCATATGATTACGGTGCAAAGCAATATTTGTCTCAACGCTATAAAGCTGCTCAAATCCTTTCACAGCAATGTGAACACATTTTGTTGCTTACAGCTACACCACACCGTGGCCGTAAAGACACCTTTAAAAAGCTTTTGCAACTTTTAGATGAAGACATTTTTGCAACAAGCGACTTGGCTTCGACAAGGGTAAAGGAATTAGAACACAACGGCATCAACCGATTCTTTATTCGCAGACTGAAAGAAGACATGAAGGATTGGCAAGGCAATCCATTATTCAAAAACAGATACACCAAAACAGTTGCCTATCAACTGACACCGGAAGAAAAAGAACTCTACGATGCAGTAACAAAATACCTGACCAAGAAAAAAGAAGAAGCATCGGAAACTAAGAATATCCACGTATCTCTTGCATTGACAGTAATGCAGCGAAGATTGGTAAGTTCCATTTTTGCCATCAAGAATACATTGGAAAGAAGATGGACTGCCTTACAAGGTATCGTGGATGAATTAAACAAAAATCCAAATCTTTGGTCGCAACGCCACAAACTGGAAGGTTTTGATGTAGATGATATTGAAGATTACGAAGAACTGGAAGACGATGAAAGAGATGCATTGGAAAACATTCTGTCTGACCCAAGAAAGTTCAAGCTATTTACCACTGCAAAAAGTTTGTCGGAGATTCAGCAGGAAGCCAGCGAAGTGAAGAAGCTTTATGAAATGGCGCAGGCTCTTTACAATAGAAGGCAGGAGGAAAAGAAATTTCAGGAATTACAAGATTTGCTCAAATCAAATGGGGTGCTGGAAAATGGCGAAAAGCTGGTCATCTTCACCGAGCACAAAGACACACTTTTGTATCTGGAGGAACGACTCACCAAAAGCGGTGGCTATAAAGTAGCGACCATTCATGGTGGAAAATTGGTAGATGAACGCAGACAAGCTCAATGGGATTTTGCAAAACCCGATACTCAAATTCTGATAGCCACCGATGCTGCCGGTGAGGGTATCAACCTGCAATTCTGCCGTTTGCTGATTAACTGGGATATTCCCTGGAACCCCAACCGATTGGAGCAACGCATGGGGCGTATTCACCGCTATGGTCAGAAACAAGATGTATTGGTATTTAACATGGTGGCTGGCAATACCAAAGAAGGAAAGGTGTTAGAACGCTTACTCACCAAACTCGACATCATCCGTGAGGGAATGGGTGACGACCGTGTGTATGATGTGATTCAGGATGTGTTGGAAGGTGTTGGATTGGACGACATCATCAATTCTGTTTTCAATGGAAAGGAAACGGAATTAGACCGCTTTTTGGCTCAGGACGATGAGGCATTGAAACTGAAATTTTCTGAAAAAATCAAAGAGCAAAAGGAAAAGCTATCTCACAGTACGGTTGATTTCAAAGATGCCCGTATGCTCAAAGAGAACTCAGACGAGAAGCGTTTGCAACCCATTTACATCCGCTTGTTTTTCGAAAAAGCTTTCAAACATTTGGGTGGCACTTTTACAGAAGTGAGGCCATCCATCTATCGCATTGACTCCATGCCGGATGCTGTTATAGCCGAACTAAGAGATAACCATCGCATTCATTTCGATGCCATCAAGTCAATCTTGTTTTGCTTCGACAAGCAGAAATTTCTCGATTACCAGAACGTGGGCGATTTAGGTAAAGTGCATTATATCAATCCGGGCAATCCGGTTTTTGATAGTTTGGTGAAGGTGGTTCGCAACCAGTTCAGAGAAGACATGATTAAGGGCACGGTGTTGATTTCGCCTGATGACAAGGAAGACTACTTTGCGTTTTTTGTAAAAAGCCAGATAGTTGATAACCGCCCCAGTAAAAAAGAGGACAGTGTGGCCGATGAAAGGCTGATGATGGTCTATCAGGGCAAGGACAAGCAGTTTCATATCACTTCTCCAGCCAAGTTTATTGACCTGCATTCGCCTACCGAATTCACCAAGCCTGTTACGCCACCCGATGTGGTGAGCGTGGATGAAGTGGTACAATGGAGTTTTGAAAAAATAACCTTGCAGCAGTTTGAAGATACCCAACTGCATGTGCGGAAGGATTGTACCGAAAGAAAGCACTACTTGGAATCGGCTTTTACGCAGGTAATTATGGATTTGCAATTGGAAATTCAGGAGCTGCAGGAAAAAGTATTGTTTGGTGATAACCGGGTTTCTGAAAAAATCATCAAAAAGCAGGAACGCATTACAGAACTCATTCGCAAAAAGCAAAGCCGCTTAGAAAATCTGGAACTGATGGAACAACTCAGCCCCAAAGCACCGGAAGTGTTGGGCTGTGCCTATGTGATTCCGTTAACACAGGTGGAATATACAGGCCACTACGGCATGAGCCGTGATGATGAAGCCGAAGCCATTGCCATGCAAACGGCTATGGATTTTGAAACCCAAGCAGGATGGAAACCATTTGATGTAAGTGCCAACAACGAGGGCTACGACATCAAGAGCATCAGCCCCGAAGAACTAAAACGATACATTGAAGTAAAAGGCCGTAGCGGAAATGACGGCAGTGTGATGCTAAGCGAAAACGAAATGAACCGATTGGCTCAATTAGGCGACTCAGCCTGGCTTTACATTGTGATGAATTGCAAAAGCCAGCCGGAACTGTACCGCTTACAAAACCCGGCCAAGGCCTTAAAATTTGAACTGAAAAGCAAAGGAGTACAATATTTTTTGCCGATGGCAGAATGGAAAAATAAAGCATTAGACGCATGACCAAAGCCAAAAAACTCATAGAAGTTGCCATGCCGATTAAAGAAATATCGGCTGAAAGTGTACGGGATAAATCCATCAGGCATGGTCATATCTCTACCCTGCACTTGTGGTGGGCACGCAGGCCTTTGCCGGTGTGCCGGGCAGTGGTATTTGCCAGCCTAGTACCCGACCCATTGGATGAAAATTGTCCGCAGGCTTTTCGGGATGCTGTGGAATTGCTCTTAGGCAAAAGCACCAACCCGGGCGACCCTTACAAACCTTATGAGGACATACCCTATACTGCCATTGCCGATAAGATGGAAGACAACCTTCGCAATCGGCTGTTGATGTTTATTGGTAAGTTTTCGCCCAAGTACATTGAAAACGAAAAGCTGGGCAAAAGCACCGGAGCCAAAGACCAACTGAGCGATGCCAGCCTGATAAAATGGGACAATAAAAACAACGAAGAAATCATAGGCAAAGCCCGAAAGCTCATTTGGGTTGCCCACAATGCCACTTCGGAAAAAACAGCCATTGAACTGCTGAAAGATTTTGACAACCACTACCAGGCCATAAAAAAAGCCGAGCAGGACCTATACAGCCTGCCCGACCGACATTTGGAAAGTGAAACTGTAAAAACCAAAGAAGTAGCTTTGCAGCAAGCCATTGATGCGTTCTTAGATAAAATGCCCAAGGTATTTGACCCTTTTGCCGGTGGTGGTGCCATACCCTTGGAAGCTGCCCGCTTGGGTTGCAAAAGCTATGGCAACGACATTAACCCTGTGGCACACATCATCCAAAAAGGCAGTTTGGAGTTTCCGCAAAAATTTGGCAAACCCATTACCTACTCCAAAGCCGAGTTTGTAAAACTCTATGGCGAAGAACTTTTTAAAACCATCCCCAACGAATGGCGGGTATTTACCAATGGCGAAACCACCGGGGTACGCTTACCCAACCGATTGAGCTTTGATGTGGAGTTTTACGCCAAAAAACTCTTGGCAGAAACGGAAAAAGAAATTGGCCACCTGTACCCGGCAGATGATAAAGGGAATAAACCCATTGCTTATTACTGGGCGAGGGTAGGAACTTGCAGTAATCCGAGTTGTAAAGCAGAAATTCCACTATTAAAAAGTTTCTATTTAGCCAATACGAAAACAAAGCTTGTCCACCTGAAGCCAATAATAAGTGAAAAGTCTATTTCATTTGAAATAAAATCAGGTAAAAGCCCGAATGAATCATGGCTTTACCGCGGCAACTTACAATGCCCTGTTTGTGGCAACACTACAGATGTAAATACCTTAAAGCAACAGTTTTTAAACAAAAAAACTTCTGAAAGACTAATTGCAGTGATTGAAGAAGGCACAAACTCAAAAGAGTACAGGTTGCCAAACTCAAAAGAAGTGGCGGTATTAAAAAATGTACCATCCGATATAGAAAGGCCAAGTGAGCCAATGCCGGTTACCTACACCCAGGCTTTACCTGCTTGTACCTGGGGTTTTGTTAAATGGAGCGATTTACTGACCGACAGACAAATAACATTCATCATAAAACTAATTGAAAAATATAGGCTTCTATTTAATGCTTTACCACTAGACAGTTCATATGCAATCTCACTTAGAAGTTTAATTGCAATTTTTATTGATAGAGTGGCAGTTGCAAACACATCATTTGGTGTTTGGCACACTGGAGGTGAAAAATTAGAGCGAATAATGGGTAGGCAAGCCATTTCAATGGTCTTCGATTACCCTGAATCCAATCCTTTTTGCAGTTCTTCCGGGAGTGCTTTGAATCAATTAGATTGGTTAACTCGATATATTGAATCGGAGTGCAATCAGCCCTTTTCAACTGATTTGAAAAATGCTTCCAGCGGAGAAAAGTCTCAATTTTCTGAAAAGTATCTTTCAGCTGTGGTTACCGACCCACCGTATTATGACGCTATTGCTTACGCAGATTTATCTGACTTTTTCTATGTGTGGCTAAAAAGAACATTAGCAGATATTTACCCGCTAAACTTTGCTACTCCCCAGACTCCAAAAACAGAAGAGTGTACTGCTTTAAAACATCATCACAGTGGAAATGCAGATTCAGCTAAGGCACATTTTGAAAGTAAGCTCTTGCAAATATTCGATGCTATAGAACATCAAACATCTGACATTGTAAGCATCATGTTTGCCCATCAAAGTACCGAAGCTTGGACTACTTTATGCAATTCCATTTTGGGAGCAAGGATGAATATTACAGGTAGTTGGGCGACCGATACTGAAATGACAGGTGCATTAAAAACTGATAAATCCTTTCTGTCATCATCTGTAACTGTTTCCGCCCGCCCTGCGCAACGCCAAGGCATCGGCAGCTACCGGGAAGTAAAGAAAGCCATTGAAAAGCGAGTAGCTGATGAAGTGGAGCAATTGTACCGCTTAGGCTTCCGTGGTGCAGATTTATTGACCGCTTGCTTTGGTCAGGCCGTAAGTGAGTTTGGCCAATACGAAAAAGTAGAAAAGGCAGATGGCAGCGAGGTAACCGTAGCCGAGTTGCTGGAAATGGCCAGAGAATCGGCCTTCAATGCCCTGCTGAAAGGTTTTGATGGGGATGATTTTACCAAGTTTTACATAGGTTGGTTGCAATTGTATGGCTTTGCCGAAAGCGAGTTTGATGATGCCGCCAAGTTTACCAAAGTAGGCTTGAGCATCAATGTACAGGACTTGTTCAAAGAGCATATTCTGATTAAAAACGGCAACAAGCAAACGCTTGGAAATTTCACAGAACGTATAGATGCCACCAAAATCCTTGGCGAACGCAGCCAAAACAATTTGATAGACCTGGTACACCGTGCCATGCACCTATACAAGGGCAGCAACCGCAATGCCTTGCTGCAATACATCAACAAAGTAGCATCCAGTCCGGAAAGCAGCTTTTGGCGGGTGCTTACATCGCTTTGCGAAGTGTTGCCTGCCGGCAGCGAAGACCACAAGCAAGCCACCGGCCTGCTCACCAACAAAGACAGCCTGATACGGGAAAGCAAAACCGTACAGCAGGCAAGTATTACACAAACTAATTTATTTGAGGAATGATTCGAAAGATTGACAGATCGGATTTTAAATACAAAAAGGAATTATCCTTCGACCCGGATGACGTAAACGTTCGTTTGCAAAACTTTCGAGTATCAGAACTTTTGAAACTCATTGACCCGGATGTATTCAATGAACTCAAAGACGAAACCCTCTACAAGAAAGACCTAACAGAAACCGAAAGTTTGACTGATAATGATGTAGAATTGGATATTGATAATGAAGATTATTTCCAACGAATGCCCGACTTATGGAATCCGGTTCAAAAAAGCCGGTTTATCGAATCGTTGATGATAAAACTTCCCATCCCTATGCTTTATCTGGATGGCACTCAAAAACCGTGGCGGGTAATTGACGGGCTTCAACGCTTAAATACGATAGTTGGATTTATCAATAATGAATTTCGATTAAAGTCACTTGAATATTTGGATAAGGAATGCGATGGACTGTCTTTCAGCGACAATAAGTTTCCTGGTTACTTGCGTGATAGAATTTTGAATGCAGAACTTACCGCCTATGTGATAAATCCCGGCACACCAGAAGATGTAAAATATAATATTTTCCAGCGAATCAACACGGGTGGTTTAAGACTAAACGGTCAAGAGATTAGAAATGCCATCTTTAAAGGGAAGCCGGTTGAATTCACGAAAACATTAGCCGGAGAAGATATTTTCATTAAAGCCACTAATGGGAGGGTAACTCCCAGACGTATGATGGACAGGGAGTATGCCAACCGCTTTATTGCCTTTCAGGTTTTCAACTATGAAGATTATAGCGGTAAAATGGATTTGTTTCTTTCTGAGGCCTTGTATGACTTATATCAGAGAAGTGAAAATGATTTAAATGAAATAAAAAATCTTTTCAAAGTAAGTATGCATCGGGCCTATGAGATTTTTGGAGGCTATGCATTTTATCGTCCTAAATTAAATAATCAATGGGGCCGCCAGCCCAACAAAGCTGTCTATGATACCCTTTCATGGAATCTTATTGAGTTGGATGAAAACAACATTTCAAGAATTATCAACCACAGGAATCGCTTCAATCAAGAATATTCACGATTCATGAATGAAGACGAGGCTATGTATAAAGCAGTAAATGATACCACGGGTTCAAAAACGGCAGTTTTCAACCGTTTCCAATTGTTAAATCAATTTTTAAAGTCATTCTAAGATGATAACAAGAATAGCACTTAAAAACTTCAAGATATTCGAAGATGAGCCATTTGATTTGGCGCCACTAACATTATTTACCGGCATCAATGGCATGGGTAAATCCAGTGTGATTCAATCACTTTTACTGCTCAAACAAAGCTACATGAGCAATAAGCTGCAATACGAAAAAACAGTTGAGCTTGACAACAATAGCTTTGTTGATTTGGAGAATTGCGAAGAACTCTGTAATAAAAAAGCATCACCGAAAGTTGTAGAAATCACATTTGAAAACAGCGATCAAAAAAGCTATACATGGTCAATTGACGCTTCAATTCCAAAAGATAAGAAAGCTCAATTTAATTTTTCAGGGGATGAAAGCTATAAAGAGGAAGCATTATTCAAAGAAAGCTTTCAGTATTTAACAGCAGAACGTATTGGACCTAGAAAAAGCTATGATAAAATAGTTACTACAAAGACATACAATACCACATTGGGCATTCAAGGTGAAAAAACACCTTCGTTTATTCAAGCTGCTATATCGGAAAATACTGAGATTGGTATTGACGCTTTGATGCATCCATCTATAAAAGCAACAGAAAAAAGCCCATTGGATAATCCAAAACTACTTTATACAAACATTAACGCATGGTTGGGTGATATTTTAGGGAGACCAATTACTGCAAAAGTTTCGGACGAGGGGAAGGATAAAGTACGACTTACCTTTTCTATCAAAGGTGGACAAGGAGAAGATTTTTCTGCATTGCAGGTTGGTTTTGGTTTCAGTTTCAGCTTGCCTGTAATAGTCGCTCCTTTAATTGCTAAGCCAGGCGATTTAATTATCATTGAAAATCCGGAGGCACACTTGCATCCTTCTGCGCAATCAAAAATTGGAATGTTGCTGGCTTTAGCCGCACAAAATGGCGTTCAGGTGATTTTGGAGACACATAGTGATCATGTGCTAAATGGAATTAGGGTGTCAGTAAAGAAAAAAGAGATTAGCCAAAATAAGGTTAAAATCCATTTTTGGGGTAATGAAAATTATAACGCGTCTAAAAGGCCCAAACCTACAATTGACGAAAATGGACGAATTACAGAATGGCCAAAAGACTTCTTTGATACTTGGGAAAATTCATTAATGGAATTATTGTAGTGTATGTTGGAAGTTTCATTTAACGAATTAAGCACGACAATTGAAG
>CAZQSR010000060.1:0-12384 GCA_964596145.1 uncultured Ignavibacteriaceae bacterium | reverse complement strand
ACGCTGGGGAGGAGATTTGAACGCCTAATTACCGGTTAAATTCTGACAGAGGGATAATAATTACTCCTGAAAAGCCTACATTTTCAGAGGTTTTTGAATTAAAACAAATGGACCAACAACATAAAATCCTTTAGTGACTCTTTCCATCTCAATACTGATGTAACATTGTGAATTACCTAATCCGAAAATATAATCCCTAATGATTACGGTCTTTCCTGCTCGTATAATAGGAAATACTCCATTTGAATATTTTTTCAAAGGAAAGAGCATCCATATAGAATTCGATGGTAAATATTGAATACTCCAATTAACGGTTGTGATATCTGCATTACCAATATTTTTAATGAGTATCTTTACACCAAAACCACCTTTAACACTTGTTACCTCAATATCAGGTCCAGTGAATTGTATTTTCAATGGTTCTGACCAGTCACTTTCTTCTCCATGTTCATCCATAGCCTTGACACGAATATAATAAGTCTCTCCCTCACGCCAGGTATGAGAAGCATTTACTAAATTCCCTGAAGGATATGGTCCAATCCAAGAGGTTTCGGTATAATCACCCCAAGAAAACTTATAGAAGATAGTATCATTTTCAGAATCTGTAGTATTTGATTTATAAGAATATGATGTCCCTGCTACACCTGTTGTATTACCTTCTGGTATATTAGGGTTATTTGGCTGTTGATTCGTATAAGGATTCTTCAAGGGATACAAATCCTGACTGTCGCCCCCAGGTATTTGATAGGGAAGATCAATTATTCCATTACTATCGTTATCATACGCTCCTTCATCAGGTTCATCAAAATCATCCCAGTAGTTACCTTCATTCACAAGACCGTAATACCAAATATTGGTCTTGTCATCATTTGCATTCACAGTGTTATTATAAAAATTATTATGGTAAATCAGATTATCCCAGGAGTATTCACTTTTTATCCCAAAATCATTTTTTGAAAAAACATTATTTCTGATTGTGTTAAATCTTACCGGCGTTCGAATATTATAACCATAACCATTTAAAAATACACCAATTGTATTATTTTCTATAACATTCCCAACTATTGTATTGTTATTACTTTCACGGACTTCACCAGTATACATTGAAAATATTTCTATTCCTTCAGGACTATTTTTTATAATATTATTTCGTATTGTATTGTTGTCAGCCCAACGAAGAAGAAGTCCACATCGTTTATTATTTAGAAGCGTATTATTTTCAACAATATTATATCTTACTGGTTCTGCTTCTTCTTTGAGGTAGATACCTTCTAAAAGACTATTTTCTATTGTATTATCTCTAATAATAGTATATTCCACATTTGATACCAAGACGGCTATAGAATTTGCTTTATCAATATAATTATTTATTACACTATTATTCGAATTAGTAGATAGGAAAATAGCAAAAGAACTTGTTTGATTTATTTTATTTCCTTGAATAAGATTATAATTGCAATTGTCAGAAATATACATACATTCGTCATGTTGAAATAACGTATTATTGAAAATTGTATTATTATTACAATAATCTAAAAAGTGAATTGAACCTTCGCAATTTTCACTAAATACATTATCTATAATTTGATTATTATTACATGAGGGGAAGAAAAGAATTCCTTCTCCAGAACCATGATGTATAACATTATTTTTTATAGTAATATTATTACTATGAGCCATATACAAATTGAAAAAATTATCTTCTATTAGGTTATTATAAACGATAGAATTATTTGATTCATATACCTGAACACCGTTAGAACTATTATTGAATTTCAAACCACTTACCGCAACATATTCAGTTTGATAAATGGTGAGAGCATAACCTCCTCCTCGCCAAATTATACTTGTCGTATTTTTATTTTCTCCGATTAAACTAATTGATTTTCTTATCCATACTTCTTCATAGTATGGGGCCGAATCATCATAGATAAAAACAGTATCCCCATTACCAGCATTATCAATCGCATCCTGAATTCGTGTGTAATTCCCAGGGCCTGAACCGCCAACATATAACCAATTCCCTCTTGACGTTGGTAGTGATTTTTTAGTATCTTGTGCAATCGCAGGGATGAGGAAGGTTCCAACGAACAAGAGAATGATTCCAATCGCTAACCATTTCTTCATCTATTTCCTACCCTTATGAAAATAAAGAATCCTGCTCTATTTAAAATCTTCCTTCTGATGTACCGTTATTTAGGAGTTCAAATAATTTTTTATGATATGTTCGTTTTTCTCCTGTAGAAATAAGTAAAATTACGCTGGGGAGGAGATTTGAACTCCTGAGGTGTTGTCACCAGCGGTTTTCGAGACAATGGGCGGTTTTCACCGTTGGATAGCACCGCCTCTAGTAGCTGTGACAGGTTAATGTTGTTCATCTTGGCAACCTTGATGAGATTTTCATCGACAGTTAGATTTATATGTTTTTTCATTGAATCACTAGCATTAATATACTTATGCCAGAATTTAAGTGTTTCTAACATGGGTTTCATCCTTTAAATTGGCTATTTTTTACTCTTTCCTTCTTTTTCGAAGTATTCTCGTAAGAGATTTTGTATTAACTCGGAACGGTCTCCGTGTTTAACGACCTGAAAGTATAGGTCATCGGGTAGATATATACTTACTTGGGGCACAGTTTCTTTTCTCCTTATAATATACTATGTCCCTCCTGGTTTATATACTTATCTAATCAATGTAGCAGTATGTAATTATGTCATTATTAGATATGTTCAACTCATGATGAAAAATATCATAAACTTAAAAAGGGAAACAATTATTATCAGTATCATTTGGGGGGCCATTATGAAAAAAAAACCCATTTCAATTTCAGATAGAAAAGAAAATCTAGATTTTTTTATCACTTATGATGATGACCAATCTAACATCAAAAAGTTAGGCATAAATTATTTTCTTCTTAGATTGGAAATTATCGAATCATTTCTGAAGAGCTTAAATTTTATCGTTATTGGTATAGGAGTGGGCATATTTTTAATTACAGTATATTTTGGCATATTGGCTTTCGTAAGCGAACCTTCTACATTTTTACCTATGATTTTTTTCTATTTAGCTTTGATTACTATCATGATAACATTACTCTTAGTCAAACGAATTCATGATAAACTTTTCAGAGATAAGATGAAAACTCTTAGAAGATTAAAAATATTTGAAGAATCAGAAAAACGAAAATTTTGATAATATGCCAAAAAGAATACTATTCACTGAACGCAATATTGCATTAATATCAATATTACTGATTATTATCTTTGGCATCCCAACATTTTATCCTATAATTAAAGATGCATGGCCAAAATCAGAACAATTTACAGAAATTTCTGTGATAGGAGAAATTAATAAGCCATTAAATTTTGATTCATTAATCGATTATAACTCATTAAATCTAAAAACGATTTATCCTGATTCACTAGTATCCGGTTCTCCTGATAAAACTACTTATCAATTTGGTGATAAAATTACAATAACTTTAAAATTAGATTTAGCGGAAAATTCAAATAGATATGTTTCTGCATTTTTAATAGACAACAATAATTTAGTAAGAATGAGTTTTCCATCATTGAACGAACAGTCTCTTGTTAATCAAATATTGGAAAATAATCTAACAATAAAAAATATCATTGAAAACGATACAGCTTCTCTGAAAAATCTAGATGAAACTTTAAAAATTTTTTTTAATACAGAAAATTCAAGAAATTTTATTTCAAACGGAAATTGGCGTATTGTAGTGATATTATGGATGCAACGAAATGAGGAAATTATGCCTACTTTACTATTCAGTGAAAATGTTGTTTTAGAGGCCATTAAATCTGAGGATGGTGATATTTCTAGCATATTAAACATTATTTTCTCGGTTCTAACTGGAATATCGGCATTATTAGCGATTTATATGATAATCCGTTTATCTAAGAGAATCAAAATAACAAAAAAGAATGAAATGCAATCCGAAGAAACGCATGAACCCGAACAAGAACCGCCACACGATAATCCTCCACCTCCAAATACAGAACACTAACCGTAAGAAATTTGTGAAGGTATAAGAAGTTAATAAAATTTAATATGGTGAATAACTATGAATATCTTCGATTATGACCCATTTAAACCGAAAACAAAGAAGCAGAGACAACGTGAACAAATTCGTAGAAATTATAACCAAGGTAAAGCCGCAGAAGATTCATATGTAATGAGGGCTAGACTATCCGGTTACGAGGTCGAAAGAACCGGTAGAGGCCATGATTTTAAAGTGAGAAAAAGAGACCCCTGGACTGGAAGAGTAGTATATACTGGATATAGAGAGGTCAAATCAGGTAATGCGAAGTTATCCAGATTACAACAAAAGACAAAAAAACGTAAATCTAACTATAAAGTAATCCACGAAGATAACCCCTGGTTCTAAATTATTTTTTTAGAACAGGTCACCTTTTTTTCGTCTTTTAATTTTTCTTTCACCCGTGAATATATTGGTTTCAATACGTTCATCTTTTCTCAGTTTTCCTTTCCTCTTTGCCATTATGTTTCAACTCCCTATTAATTATTTTATTTTTTCTTTTTGCGTGTGCTATAAAAACAAACTGTTTTTCCTTTTGATTTAAATTTCACTCTTTTTGCCATATTTCCTCCAAAAATACATCTGCATACGTTATATTAACGTTATCATTGTTTAATATTTTATTAACAGTTAATATGTTACAAACAATAATTAAAGATATATTTTTAAAGAAAGAATCATTACATAATTGTAGATTGGTGGAAGGAAAGATTATGGGTTTAAACCCAGATGCAATGATAAAAAAAGCAATTACAGAAATAATTACTGAAGAAATGTTCAAAGAATTAGGATTCTTTATTCTTAGATTTGGTCATGAACATACTCTTAATCCAATAGTTCAATTAGAAAATTTTATAGAGGCTACTGGAGGAAAATTTGAATTAACGAAAAAAGATAAAGAATATTTTACTCCACGAGATTGGATTAGTAATTTTCCAGATTTTATTATAGTCCACCCATGTGGATATATTAATTTTCTTGAAGTTAAATATAGATATAATGCTGATTTATGGGGGCAAGAATTTGAAGTATTTGATATATATCCAGAAACAGCATTGATGATAATTAATTCTTATGTCTCTGAAAAAATTTTAAATGAAGAAACATTTTCAAAAGACACAGACCCTGAAATTATTAAAGAAGTAAGAAATTCTCGTTTCCATATTCATTTATTTGATGAAAAAACAGATGATGACATAGCAACAGATACCAATTCTTTGAAGGGTTGGTTGAAATCTCAGTTTGATATTTCAAATGATGAGGTTATTAATCATTATGAATCCCTTGTATTAAAATGGTTACCGGTAATTCAATAAAAATATATGAAAATTTCAGTTGATTAATATGAAAAAACGACTCGTAATCATAGGAATCATCGCAATTCTTATTAGTATTGAACTGAGTGGATGTTCAAATATTGGAATAACAAATATTGGAGACATACAAGCAAATCCTGAAAAGTATCTTAATAAAGAAGTAACCGTCGAAGGGAGTTGTGCTTTGTATGCTATTTATGACAATAATCAGCATTTTATAATGTATCAATACCCGACTTTGCTTTCAGGAAAATATCGCCTGACAGGTGTTTATAGAGGTAATTCCACACTTTTAGGTTATTATCTTGATGTAACCAAAGTAGAAGCAATATAATATAAAACTAGGCTAATTCTTCTCAATTTTTAATATTGCATCTTTGTTTATTCTCAATTCTTTGCCGTTTTCTAAAATCAGAACAAAATCTGAGTATTTGAGAACCGTTCCCTCAACAGGCAATGAATTATCCTTGAAATAAATTCTGACATTTGGATATGTATTATTTTTGTATGCGATAGACATCGCTATCATCGTTAATACAAAAAATGTAATGACAGAGATAATGACAAAATTTTGAAATTTTATTTCGATAAACGTATACCAGTAAAATGCTGAAATAATTACGAAAAAGGAAAAAAACCATAAACTGATTGAATTACCTAAATATTTTATGTAACAGTTAGTAGATGTTTTTGATGTTTTCCCCTTACTTTTTAATTTCCTATTTTCCCGAATATTAAATAAAAGCAATAGAGCGATAAACAACGGTAGATAATAAAAAATAAAATCAAAAAAATCACTGGATTGTATTGATGAAAAATAGATTTTGTAGAGGGGATAAGCAATAGCGAATAATGGGATTATTATCCACACGGATGTATAGATTGCTCCGACAATATAGTAATCGAGTTTCTCATGGAATTCTACATTAATATCACTCATTATCTTTCCAAAGTAGAGTATCATAGCTCCGAAAACAGCGACAATAACCGAGATATTAAAAAGTGAATTAATTTCAATCATTCCGTCACCAAATCAAAGTTAGTATTGGATTCAAGTTTATAAAATAAACTAATAATCAGTCGACTTGTTTTCCGGCATGTTCTCCGAGAATAGGGCTGTTTTTTATTTTTATTATTAATTTCTATAAAAATCCAGGTCTCATAGTATTTAAATCTTTCCTCATTAAGTTTGTAAAGTTATAGACTTAAATTGATTATTTAAATTTTATAAACCAATGCAAGAGGTTTTATAGACCTCTAGGTAAAAGATTATATATTATATAATTTTTAAGATTTAATGATATATTTATTTCATTTTTTCTATAATTTAGTTATATAGACCCCATATTATAAAACCCGCAGAAATAAAAATGATGTCGGGTAATGCCTTTTACACGGTCATGTAATTGTGAAAGACACTATGACAAACATTAGCACGAATTAATTACACTTAATTACACTTTAAGCTAAAATGTGTAATTGTTTGGAATTAATTACACTTAGCTCTTTTCATCGTAATTTCACGCAGCAAAACACACACTTTTCGTTGATACTACCGATGGGGTTTCGGTGCGGTCCGGTGAAAAAATCAGCTTTTTGGAGTTCTCCTGTTGCATCGTTGCGTAGATTAGACTATGTGGTATTCATTATTATACTAACTATATACTAACTTGAGCGAATTTAAAACAACGATAGTATATCTGTTGGAGTGATTTTACTCGGAGAACTCTCGGAGAACTTTTTTTGATTTTTTGAGCTACAGTATAACACTTTTGCTGTATAGACTTAAGACTATAGATTATAGTATATTTGGGGTGTTCTCCGGCTGTTCTCGCTGCCATAGTATATTATGAGGGCTATACTTCTATATTATAATAGCGGAGGATTGAAAACTACGGTCACCTAGCGATTATCTTTATTGGGGTGGATATGTCCTCCGGCTGTTTTCTGAGGCTGTCTTGGCTGTCTTTTTAGTGTTTCTAGTTTCTCCCGTTGGAGGTATCACATATAGATACGCTAGAGTGTGAAAATTTGAAAGAAAGGCTGTTTATAATTCAAACAACGAACCGAATATTACTGGCTATCATCGAATCAGTAAGCCGTGATACTGTGTGTCTTACGGATATTTACGAGCTTAGACCTGGCGTGTGGTCACCGGTGTTTGTGGCTGATAGTATGGTGATAGCACGAAGCGATGTGTTTGTTCTTTGCGAATTTTGTAAGGAAGGTGTTTTATGAACTTAGAGGAAAAAATCTGTTTTCTGTGTAATACGATGCACATACCCTATAGTGTGTTTAGAAGGTCCGTAAACAGGATAGCTGATAGGTATAACACGACAGAGGAATTTATCGTTGATAACCTCTTTGAGTGGTGTTCGCTAACGCCAGAGGAACAACATGATGTGCTGGTGAATGCGATAGCATACGGTTACTTGGAATACGATGTGGGAACAAAGAAAATTAGAATTAAAAAAGTAAAGTGATTTTATGACCGAACTACAAGATATTTATGATGTGATACAAAAGTATTATCACATGAATGATATGATTAGAGTTGACGTTCTTTTAGCTACGGCTCTGTCTATGTCTGCATCGAAGTGTTCTAGGCTGTTCATGATTCTCGTTGGCTCGTCTGGTGATTGGAAAAGCGAAGGCATACGTGCATTGCATAAATGCGATAACTGGATGACCAGCTTAAATTTAACTAACACGGAAAGAGAATCTTGGGTGCGTTCTGTTGACCAGTTAACTAGGAATACTTTTGTGTCTGGTAAGGCTGTTGAAAGAAAAGTAAAAAATGACCTTGGTGCTAAGATGGATGGTAAGAATACTTTGCTTCTTATTTATGATTTTGCGAACCTTATGTCTAAGACTAAGGATGATAAGAACGAGATATTCTCGCAGCTTCGTAATCTTTATGATGGTTTTTTACAAAAAGATACTGGTAATGGTGTCGAGAAAATTTTTACTGATTGTGATGTGACGCTTATTGCTGCTGCCACACCGATGATTAAAGACGAGTTTTTTTTGAATCAAGCATTAGGAACACGTGAACTTATGTGCGATACATCCGATAAGTTTACGTTTAAGATACAGAAAGAAGAAAGACATGCTAAGGCTACGGCTGCATTCGAAAATCAAGCTATAATAGAGAAAGCTAGAAAGGAACTTAAAGAAGTATTCGAAGATTTTCTGATTCATCATCCATATACAGAATTATCGGATGATAAAATCAGCAAAGAAATGAAGAACTTCATTATAGACCAGGCATGTCTATTAGCTACATTACGTGCTACGGTGAAGATAGACTTTTATCGTTATGATGTTATTGCAGCACCGGTAATCGAAGAACCAACACGATTAACGCACCAGTTGAAGCTATTGTATAAGGCTTTAAAATCGCTGGGTGCTGATTATTCTGATGAACGATGCAAGGCTGTTATAAAACGCATAGTAAAATCATCCGCACCATTGTTACGTTATGCATTGTATCTTGAACTGCAAAAGTATCCAGATGTTGAATATACGGCTGCGGATTTAGCTGATAAGTTTGAGATTAGCTATCGTTCTGTTAGACTTGATTTGGATATTTTATGCGGCTTGAAGTTAGCAACACGAATACGTTGCGAGAATCAAAGTAATAATTTTGAGGTAAAATACTTGTATCGATTTAATACGAAGTATTTTGAAGATTAAAAAAAAGGTGAAGTAAAATGGTTTTTGGAAAAAAAGATAGTGATTTAGAAACGCTAGAAAAACAAAAGGCTGTTATCGAACAAAAATACGAACAAGCATTGAAAGAAAAAAAAGATGCAGATGCTGCTGCACGATTAGCACAACGACAATTGGAACAGAAACAAAGATACGCTGAGGACCAACAAAAGCGATTTAGCACCGATAAAAACTTGACTTACCGAATTTTTGCTTTTGTGGTTTACGTGTCAAAGCATGGTATGGATTACGATAAAATCGTTTATAGTAAAGCACTAAAACGCAACACTACCGTAAGAGCTACGTATAGCATTCCAGAGCTTCTAGCTAAATTCAAAATCCCGATTGACCTTTTCGATGGTGACCTCTTAGATGACTAAGAAAAAACGAAAGGATACTTCGGTGACACTGCGTGTTAACCAGTTACTAGACCGTAACACACCGCACATAGTAACAACAAAACAAAGCAAAAAATACAATGCGAAAAAGGTTAACTCGGAGAACATCGACAGCGATAAGGTATCCGATGAATATTATCAAGATAATTATGATGGTGATTGTGAATGAAAAATCCAAAAAACGATAAACCGAAAGGACCGAAGCGTAAGTGTGACAAATTACAACAAATACGCATTCTGAACGACAAGCTGCTTAGTTTAGAAAAGGCTGAATTTCAATTGTTACAAGAGATTCGTGATTTGGAACAACGTATACTTGCGATTTGGAATAGTGATTAAGTGGTATCAGATTACACTAAGTATACACCTCCTTCACAAGCACACTTCGATAAAATCAATGCAATGCTTGTCGATGACATAACAAATAATAATATCTACTTATACGGCACTATAATTCGTTATGATGTGTGCGTAGATATCGGTTATATACAAATCGATTCAAGGTATACGGTGAAAGACTTACCCAGAGTGTATCGATTTGAATCGAATCAGTTAACGAAAGAGATAGCAATGTTAAACGATGGTCAAAACGTTTCGTTCAAGATAGCACGATTCGATAATAGGCGTAAGCCCATGATACACGCAATAACGCCAACATTTGATGCAAAGGGAAGGTTGTAGAGTGCCACGATGTTCATTGTGCAATTCAGAGAAACGATATCACTTATATCAACTTAAAACACTTAGAACTAAAGATAATAAAATTTTGAGGCTCTGTCCACAATGCTATGCGATTTATCAGAGAATTAAGGGTGGTGTTGACTGAGATTAAAAAGGTTACAATGCAAGGTTTCGGGCTGACCTCATCACAGCCATCCATCACGTTTTTCCTTGCATTGTATATCATGATTTAGGAGATTAAAAGAATGAGTGAATTAGACGACATGAAATTAAATGACGCAAGAATTAACGCAGAGGAAAAGAAAATCACTACAATGAAAAAACTAATTAAAAAATATAAGACATTAAGCAAGGTGGATTTAATGAATAAAACCATGAAAGAAATACAAGAAGCTGAAGAAAATTTGCGATTGCAGCAATTACGGAATAAGGTAGCCCGATTACGAAAACAGCAAAAGAAAAAACAAGAGCCGGATTACCGTGACCCCAGAGGCTGCAAACTAACAGAAGCTGAAGCCAAACGGCATCGTGACCAGTGATAGCCTATGTATTACGAAGAAAAAATAAGAAGATTGATTCGCATAGCAAAAAATCGTGGCTTAACCGATGATTATATTTTTGTTTACATTCGACAGCAAGGCTTCAATGTAACAAAAGAAGATATTCGCAGCATTCTAAAAGAAAATCAATAAAAATATTTTCTTCCTTTTTTTAGTGAATATTTCGTTCTCAAATAGTAACCGTGTTCTACATCGCTTATTATTGTTAGTTCGTGGTCACGGTCTTGTCTGTGATTGAAGAACCTAGATAGTGCCTCTGTGAATATACTATCGTCTGGTAACATCGGTATGGTGTTTACACCGCCTTTTATTGTTCTATCAAACTTAGTATATACTTGCGTGTTACCGTATTTATCTGTTACAACAAACGGCTTATAAACGTTAGTGACAACTTCACCATTACCTTCTATGATTGTTTTAAACTCGTAGCATCCCTGTGTATATTTGGCATCGCTAAATTCCTTGTCACACTTTCGGCATAATAGTTGTTTAGCGAAGTATTGTAAGAACTTTTGTTGACATGTTCGACACACTGCATGTCTAGGCTTCGTGTGTAACGATGGGAAGCTTTGATTCTTATTATAATATTCAACTAGGCATTGTAGTAAATCGTATTCCATCCAATAGCTTTCAACGAAGCTTTCTACCGAATCAAGGTGAACATATCGGCATAGTATGTATCCTATGTTGTTTTTTATTCTTAGTTCCTTATGCACCATTTCTATGTATCTGTTATCTTCCTTTTCCAGTGCATAAGCATAATCTTTTATGAACGGCTTTACATATCTATTGTATATTGTTATCTGTTTCATTTCATCATCTTTATGTTATCCCATACTTTAAAGTAGCTTGTTTTAACGTCTTGCTGATTTACGAAGGCATAATGGTTAAGCAATACAGAGCCTTTTGTGCTATGTCCTAGTAGCCTCTCTAAATAGACCACATCCAGCTTACCGATTAATAGCGAAGCGAACAGCTTACGGCATAGCTTGATTTGGAACGCTTTGTATTGTCTCATTTTACGGTTAATATGAAATATTTCAAAGAGATATTTTTTATTTTGCTTTTTGCACACGTTCATCCATAGCGTTAAATACGGTTTAACTTCATTGGTAAAGTAAATAACTCTGTTATTACTAGCTTCGTTCTTTGATTGTCCTATGTATATCTCGTTCTGGTCCAAATTAATACTAGATTCGGTTAATCGATATAATTCGTGTGGTCTTGCACCGGTCACCGTAGCCAATAGTAATAGTGTCCTTAGCTGTAAATCATATCTAAAAAAATCTAGTGCTGCGTGTAAATCTTCGAGTGTGACGTTCACCGGATGGTAGCTTTTCTTTTCTGGGCTGTCAAGTTGTTCTATAAAATCTGCTTTTATGAAACGCAAGTAAGCTCTTACTATCCATAACCGATGATTCAGGGTGGTGGTATCATACTTTTTTTTCATCGCTTCAATATAATTTAATGTGGCTGTTAGTGTCACCGAACCATTGCAGAACGATACGTATTCGTTCACTATCTTCGATTGAAACTTTTTTTGCTTGTCTGTAATGCTTCTTAGGTTGATTTTTTGCAGATATAACTCTGTCAAATCAGTTAAACGCTGGGGAGGAGATTTGAACTCCTGAGGTGTTGTCACCAGCGGTTTTCGAGAC
>CAZQSR010000059.1:0-12548 GCA_964596145.1 uncultured Ignavibacteriaceae bacterium | reverse complement strand
ATTTGTCATTTACAAAACGAGGCAGACAATTATTCATAGATTTATTACCAAGATTAAAAGATGCAACAGACGCAATTGGTGTCTTGAAGTTTAATTTGGGATTATCAAAAGAGAAACCGAAATTCGGGCGTTTCAGTTATATTGAAAAAAGCGAATATTGGGCTCTTGTCTGGGGAAATATAGTTATGGCGGCAACAGGTTTTATAATGTGGTTCGAAAATACTTTTATTGGAATATTTACCAAGCTTGGATGGGACGTTGCAAGAACCGTTCATTATTATGAAGCTTGGCTCGCTTTTCTAGCTATAGTTGTTTGGCATATTTACTTTGTAATTTTTAATCCCGATGTTTATCCGATGAATCTTGCGTGGATTAAAGGAACTATAACAGAAGAAGAAATGGAAGAAGAACATCCACTTGAACTGGAAGAAATTAAAAAACAACATTCTGAAGATGAGCATCTGAGTCAGGAATAGTTTTACGATCGCATTGATCGCATAAAATTTTAATATTAGTTTTAACCACAATTTTTTGTGTGTAGTTATGAAGAAAAAAAAACTTCCTGATAGTTTTTATAATCCTATCTCGCTTGCAGGTACGGGAATTGCCATATTATCTTTTTCTTTCATTATAATTCTTATTCTCTTCGAAGCTTTTTCGGGGAATACAAGTCCTTATCTTGGAATATTAACATTTATTGTAATACCAGCATTTCTTATTATTGGTTTGCTTTTAATAGCAATTGGAATCTATAGAGAAAAGAAAAGAGAAAAATCAGCTGGGTATAAGCAAAGAGAGCTTCTTAAAATTGATTTCAGTAACCCAAAACATTTCAGAGCTGTTTTAATCTTTTGTATCGGCACTTTTCTTTTAGCTATTTTTACAATATTTGGAAGTTTCAAAGCTTATGAATATACAGAAAGCGACGAGTTTTGCGGGACATTATGTCATTTAGTAATGGAGCCCGAATACACCGCCTACAAATCTTCTCCACATTCACGTGTTGGTTGTGTAAAGTGTCATATTGGCTCTGGTGCAGATTGGTTTGTGAAGGCTAAAATTTCTGGTTCATATCAGGTTTACTCGGTGTTATTCAACAAATATCCAAGACCAATACCAACCCCAATTGAAAATCTTCGTCCCGCACAGGAAACCTGCGAACAATGTCATTGGCCTAAACATTTTCTTAATGAAAAAAGGGTTGATTATACATATTATCTATCTGATGAAAAAAATACAAAATCATCTATCTCATTACTTTTAAAAATCGGAGGCGGAAATAGTGAGATAGGAACTACAACCGGTATTCACTGGCATATGAATATTGCCAACGAAGTTACATATACTTCAATTGATAATAGCCGACAGGTTATTGCGGTTGTTAAATCAAAATCTTTACTTACAGGTAAAGAAACTGTATATAAAAACTCTTCACTAAATTTTGTTTCATATTTATTCAATGAAGAAAATTCCAGAAAACTTGATTGTATAGATTGTCATAACCGTCCTTCTCATATTTATAATAAACCCGAAAAAATGGTAAACCTTTTTATGTCGATGAGAAGAATAGATGAAACACTTCCGTATATAAAAAGCATTTCTGTAAAATCACTGGAAGGCAATTATTCAACCAAAGAGTCAGCTTTAAAACAAATTAAAGAAGACATTGAAGAGTTTTATTCTCTTAATTATCCGGAAATATTTAAATCAAAATACCAGTCAATTCAAAAAAGCATTACTGCTGTTCAAAAAATATATTCAAGGAATTATTTTCCTGAAATGAAAGTTAGCTGGAAACAATTTCCACAGAATATTGGACATACAGCGAATTATGGTTGCTTTCGTTGTCATGATGGAAAACATATTAGCGATGATGGTAAAAAGATTTCCAATGATTGTAACATTTGTCATATTATTATTGCACAACAACTATCGCCATCCATAAAAAATGTCTCGCTTGAGGGTTTGAAATTTATTCATCCCGCAGAAGTTGGAACTTCTGTTGAAGGACAAAACTGTGTTGATTGTCATCTGAAAAGAAGGAATTAGATTTAGTCTTCTAGAATTTAATTCCGCTTTTTTAATGTAAAATTTTGTCTTCTTATCTTAAGATTAAAATCCTTAATTTTGGAAGTAAAATTTCGAGGATGCAATGAAAAAAATTCTTTTCTTTTTTTTAATAATTACACTTAATATTTTTGCTCAAAGTAAAAAAGCTATTAGTATTGATGACTTATGGGCGATGCAGAGAATTGGGACTGCGGCTTTATCTCCAGATGGTAAATCTATTGTTTTCACAATTACATCGTATAGTTTTGAAACAAACAAGGGCAATAGTGATATTTACATTATTAACACTGATGGAAATAATTTAAGAGTATTAAAAAATTCAGAAAAGAATGAATTAAATCCGAAATTTTCTCCTGATGGAAAAAAGATAGCATACATTTCTGGTGGGCAAATTCATGTTTGTAATATAGATGGAACAGAAGATTTTCAGTTAACAGATATCTCCACTGGTGCCTCGGGAATTGTTTGGTCGAATGATGGGAAGAAAATACTCTTTGTCTCTTCAGTTTATCCCGAGTGCTTTAGCGATGATTGCAATAAACAAAAAGAAACTGAAAAAGAAAGCAGTAAATTAAAAGCGAGCATCTTTACAGAATTAATGTACAGGCACTGGAATGAATGGCGCGAAGGAAAAAGAAGTCATCTTTTTCTTCTTGATGTTGAAACCAAATCTTACCAGGACTTGACAACCGGTAGTAAACATGATGTGCCTCCTATCGCTTTGGGTAGTGCAAATGATTATTCTTTCTCTCCCGATGGAAATGAAATTGCTTTTACAATGAATGAAGATGAAGTAGTTGCAACAAGTACCAATAACGATATTTTTATTATTGACCTTCGTTCTATGGGAAAAAATTCTAAACTTGGCTGGAAGAAAATTTCATTAAGCAAAGGGAATGATAATCAACCGGTTTACTCGCCTGACGGGAAATATATTGCGTACTGTTCAATGGAGCGGGCAGGTTTTGAAGCTGATAAACAGAGAATTATGCTGTATGACAGAATTGCAGGAACAACAAAATATCTTACAGAAAAATTAGATCGTTCTGCAAGTGAAATTGTCTGGTCTCATGATTCAAAATACATTTATTTCAATGCGCAAAATGAAATTAATGAATCAATTTATAGAATAAATATTTCAACGCTGGCAACGGAAATTGTTTTAAAAGAATACCACAATTCTAATTTGTTAATTTCCGGTGATGATAATTATTTGTACTTCAAACAACAGAGAGCAACTTTGCCGCACGAAATTTTTTCACTGGAACTAACAAGCAAGAAATTAAATCAAATCACTTTGGTAAATGAAAATATTCTTAAAAACCTTGAAATGAATAGTGTAGAAACTTTTTGGTGTAAAGGCGCAAATGGTACACCAGTTCAATCAATTATATTAAAACCTCCGTTTTTCACTCCCGACAAAAAATATCCAATGATTTTTCTTGTACACGGTGGTCCCCAGGGTGCATGGTCAGATGATTTTCATTACAGGTGGAATTTACAAATGTTTGCAGCAAAAGGTTATGTGGTTGTTGCAACAAATCCGCGTGGAAGTTATGGATACGGACAAAAATTTACAGATGAAATTTCGCTTGATTGGGGAGGTAAAGTTTATACTGATTTAATGAACTCTGTTGATTATGCATTAAAGAATTTTTCTTTTATTGACGACAAAAATGTTTTTGCTGCCGGTGCATCCTACGGCGGATATATGATAAACTGGATTGCAGGTCATACTAACAGATTTAATGCTCTTGTTTCACACGATGGTGTTTTCAATCTTGAAAGTATGTGGGGAACTACAGAAGAACTCTGGTTCCCTGAATGGGAGAATGGTGGAACTCCCTGGCAAAACAGAAAACTTTATGAAAAATGGTCGCCGCATCGTTACATTCATAACTGTAAAACTCCGATGCTTGTTGTGCATGGTGCACAGGATTTTAGAGTGTGTGAAGAACAGGCAATGCAGTTATTTACATCTTTACAACGACTTGGTGTTGAAAGTAAATTCTTGTATTTTCCTGATGAATTTCATTTTGTTGCTAAACCACAAAATGCAAAGCTGTGGTGGAATACAATTTATGATTGGTTTGAAAGCCATAAAAAATAATTTTTAATTTCTTTATAAGGATTAACAATGGAAGATAAAGACTTAAAATGGCGTGAAGTTCATTTTGATGATGAAGAACCGGACTCATCTTATTATAATGAACAAAGTTATACAAAAGATGAAAAATTTGTCGATGCAAATCTCTGGGAGAAAGTTGAGAAAGTCGGCAAGAAAATTTCTTTTGCTAAAGATATAATTGCTCTTTATCACTACCTGAAAGATGCTACAGTGTCCTGGCATCGTAAAGCTATTGTTATATCTGCATTAATCTATTTTATAACACCTATAGACGCTATTCCGGATATCGCTCCGCTAATTGGTTATTTAGATGATCTTGGTGTTATCACTGCAGTTCTAAAATTTCTTGGCAATGAATTGACTTCATATTATTAAGAAAAGGAACAATGAAATTGGAAACGAACTTCAAACTAAAGAAAAGTACTACAATTTTTAATGGTAGAGTATTTGATTTGCAGGTTGATGAAATTGAATACGATAGTGGGAATAAAGGTATCAGGGAAATTGCTATTCATCCAGGTGGAGCAGTAGTAGTTGCACTTACCAAAGAGTATAAAATTCTAATGGTTCATCAGTTTCGTTATCCTTTACAGAAATTTATAACTGAGTTGCCCGCAGGGAAATTGAACAAAGGAGAAGATCCATTAACTTGTGCTGTTAGAGAACTTGAAGAAGAAACGGGTTACTCCGCAGGCAAAATTGAAAAACTTGGGACAATTTGTACTACTCCCGGCTTTTGTACAGAAATTCTTCATATTTTTTTAGCACAGGACTTAAAAGAAGGAAAACACAACCGTGAAGAAGGTGAATATGGAATGAAAGTTCATGAATACACACTAAAAGAAATTGAAGAAAAAATTTCTAACGGTGAAATTTATGATGCTAAAACAATAGCAGCAATTTTTATGGCTAAACTATCAATCGGGAAATAAATTTTCTATGCTTAAATCTCTTTACATTAAAGATTATGCGTTGATTGAAAAAGTATCTGTTGTTTTTAATGAAGGACTTAATATAATTACAGGTGAAACAGGTGCGGGAAAATCAATCTTAATTGATGCAATGAGTCTATTGCTTGGTGAAAGAGCTTCAAGCGAAGTGATTAGAAAAGGTGCGAACAAAGCAGTTGTTGAAGGAATCTTTGATGTAGCAAATAACAAGAAGGTAAAACGTTTGATTGAAGAAAATGAATTAGATTTATCTGACGAACTGATTGTAAGAAGAGAGCTATCACTAAGAGGCTCAAACAGATGTTTTATAAATGATTCACCCGTTAATCTTAATCTTGTTAAAGAAATTGGAAACTTGCTTGTTGATTTGCATGGACAGCATGAACATCAATCTCTATTAAGAACAGAAACCCACATCGAATTTCTTGATGAATATGGATTAAGTGAAAACATTCTGGCAGATTACAGAAATGAATTTAAAAAACTTAATAGCTTGCTTTCTGATTTAAAAAATCTTCAAGAAAAAGAAATCTTCCTAAAAGAAAAAAGAGACCTTTACTCTTTCCAGTTAAAAGAAATTGATTCAATCTCGCCCGAAGAAAACGAAGATGAAATTATAAACAATGAATTAAAAATTCTTGAAAACGCAGAAAGAATCGTTGAATTAACTAATGGAATCTATGACCAACTTTATGATTCAGATTCATCAGTGTTTACTTCGCTTGGCAGGGTTCAGCATGATTTAATTGAATTATCCAGACTTGATACTTTTTTTGAACAAACATTAAGTGAACTTGAAAGTGCAGTTACTATTTCAAAAGAGATTGCTTCAGCCATTTATAATTATAAATCTAAATTTAGTATTGACCCAGAAAAACTTGAAGAAATGAGATTAAGACTTGCATCAATTAACAGATTGAAAAAAAAATATGGCGGAACGATCAATCTTGTATTAGAATACAGAAAAAAAATAAAAGAAGATTTAGACCTCGCAGAAAATTATGAAAACCAGATTGCCGGGATAAATGAAAAAATATTAGCACAAAGAAAATTATGTGGAAATTTAGCTGAACATATTTCTGTAAAAAGAAAAGAAATTGCAAAACAAATTGCAAAAGAAATAAAAGAGATTTTGAAAACACTTGGGATTCAAAATCCGGCGTTTGAAATAAAAATTAAAAACGCAGAAAGTCATAACGAGAATTATGTTATTGTCAATGACAAAAAAATATGTGCAAGTGTAAATGGCATTGATGAAGTTGAGTTTTATATTTCAACCAATATAGGCGAAGATGTCAAACCGCTGGCTAAAGTTGCTTCAGGCGGTGAAATATCAAGAATTATGCTTGCGTTAAAAAGTTCACTTGCTAAAAATGATAAACTTCCTGTTTTAATATTTGACGAAATAGATGTTGGAGTAAGCGGAAGAATTGCTCAGAAAGTTGGACAAACGTTAAATTCATTAGCACGTTTTCATCAGGTTATAACAATTACGCACTTACCACAAATTGCTGCATTTGGGAAGTCGCACTATCTTGTGGAAAAAATAGGAGTTGACGGAAGAGTTTCAAGTTCTATTAAAAAACTTGATGATGAAGAAAAAATAAAAGAAGTGGCAAAACTTATGAGTGGTGAGCAAATTACAGATACAAGTTTGCAAGGGGCAAAAGAACTTATAAAACAAAGTGCTTGAGCTTTGATATAGCTTGAAAAATCCTGCGATATATATTCATATTCCTTTCTGTGAGCATAAATGTATTTACTGTGATTTCTATTCAATAACAAATAGTAATAATATTGATATTTTTTTGAATGCTCTGAAAAAAGAAATGGATCACTATTCTGCCCTCTTTTCAGAAAAACAGGTTTACTCGTCAATATATTTTGGTGGTGGAACACCTTCCTTGTTTGCAGCCAATTCAATTTATGAAATAATAAATCATTTATATAAAACATTTTCTTTTAGTAATGATATTGAAATAACTCTTGAAACAAATCCCGGAACAGTAAACTTAGACAAACTTAAAGGAATTAAATCCACCGGGGTTAATCGGCTTAGTATAGGTGTACAATCTTTTGGTGAGAATGATTTGAAATTTTTAACAAGAATTCATGATAAAGCGACTGCAATACAAACAGTATATCAAGCCGTTGAAGTTGGGTTTCAAAACATTAATATCGATTTGATTTTTAATCTTCCAGGGCAAACTAAAAACAAGTGGTTATTGAATTTGCAAGAAGCAGTTAGCTTACCAATAAAGCATATCTCAACCTATAGTTTGATTCTTGAAAAGGGTACTATTCTTAATAAAATGGTGCTTGATGGAAAAGTAAAAATTTCGGATGACGACTATGATGCTGATTTGTATGAAGAAACAATTTCTTTTTTAACCTCAAAAAATTTTTTGCAATATGAAGTTTCCAATTTTGCAAAAGTGGGATATGAATGCAGGCATAATATGTCTTACTGGCAATATCACAACTATCTTGGTTTTGGTCCTTCCGCTCATTCATTTTATAATGGTAAAAGATGGTGGAATTATACGAGTTTAAAATTTTATATTAATTCAATTGAGTCTGCAGGCCATGGAGCGTGTGGAAATGAGATTCTGAACAAACGGCAAATGCAGGATGAATTCCTTATGCTTGCATTGCGAAGTAAAGGATTGAATCTAAAGGAATTTGAAAAACAATTTGGCAAAGCATTTATAAAAAAAAATAAAAATAAACTTGATGAATTGATAAAAAATAAATTTGCAGTTCTTCAGAATAATATTTTTTCTTTAACTGAAAAAGGATATGCTGTTTGTGATGAAATAATAGCTAGCCTGATTTAATTTTATTTTCAGCTTCTTATTTCCTTTCCTATTTTTGTATAAGTTATTTTATGTAATACCAATAATTGATGTGAAATTTTATAAACTATTATTCTATATATTTCTCTTTTCTGGAACTTATTTTGCGCAGACAAAAAAAGTAGTTGCAATAAGAACTGACACACCACCTGAGATTGATGGTTATCTTAATGATGACTGTTGGAAAAATGCAATTACAATTTCTGATTTTTTACAACAGGAACCTATAAGCGGAAACTTGCCAACATATAAAACAGAAGTTAAAATTCTTTATGATAATCAAAATCTATACATTGGAGTAATGTGTTATGATAACGAACCAGAAAAGATTATTGCACGAGAGTTGAAGTGGGATGGAAGAATGAGTGGTGATGACAATTTCACGCTGATTTTTGACACCTTCAATGATAAAAATAATTCTTATTGGTTTGGAACAAATCCTCTTGGGATGCACGATGATGCTCTTCTTACTGGTTTCAATATGAGCGGTTTCAACGAAAGCTGGAACGGGGTATGGGATGTCCGCTCACAAATTACTTCTGAGGGATGGAGCATTGAATGGATTTTCCCTTTCTCAACTTTTAAATTCTATGAGAAAGAAGAACAAATATGGGGAATAAATTTTACTCGCGAGATTAAAAGAACTGGCGAAGTTGTACAATGGACAGCTATTGGTCCTGATAAAGGAATGTTTAAGCTTTCTTATGCAGGTGAACTTGTCGGAATAAAAAATATTGATAGAGGCAATCCAGTGTATCTTAAACCCTTTTTTTCTGTCGGCAAAGAAAAACGAAATGAATACGAAAAAAATATTTATAAACCGGGTCTTGATGTTAAATACGGTTTGTCTGATCAACTCTCACTTGATGTAACTATAAATACTGATTTTGCTCAGGTTGAAAGCGATAAAGCCATTATCAATCTTACACGATTTCCGTTGTTCTTTCCTGAAAAAAGAGATTTCTTTCTTGAAGGGGCAAATATTTTTGATTTTAGTCTTGGCGGTTCAAACAGAATTTTTTATAGCAGAAGAATTGGAATTTTTAATGGAGATGAAATCCCCGTCATTGGCGGGGCAAAAGTTGTCGGGAAAATATCAAATACTGAAATTGGATTTATAACAACTCAAACTGCAAGAAAAAATAACCAGCCTTCTACAAATTACTCTGTAGCAAGAATTAAGTATGAAATTCTTAAACAATCGTATACTGGATTTTTAATTACAAACAAATATTCAAATGGACATTTTAACAGAGTATATGCTGCTGATTTGAATTTATCATTCAACAATTTTCTTGGAGATAAAAATATTATTATTTATTCAGGTTTTGCAAAGAGTGATGAACAAAATAACAGAAAAGATTCATGGGCAGGAAATATTTATGTTTATTATCCAAATGATTTGATTAATCAAAACCTTGCCTATAGATTTATTCAGAAAAATTTTAATCCTGAAATGGGTTTTGTTAGACGTGGAGGGGTTCAACTTATTTCTTATAATTTTGGATTATCCCCAAGAATAAATTATGGAATAATAAAAAAATTAAGATTTGAACCTCTAACAACTGAACTTACGCTCGATGATAAAAGTAAAATGATTACAGGAGAGTTTCAAATTCAACCATTTGGTATTCAAACATTTGAAGGAGATGTGATTACTTTTGGTTTTAAAAGAAATTTTGATCGGGTTGAAAATGATTTTTCAATTTTTGGAGATAAGGTAATTAAAAAAGGCGAATACTGGTTTAATGAATGGGGAATTGACGGGCAATTATCACGGGGCAGAATAATATACGGAGAATTTTTTATAGGCAGTGGTAATTACTTTAACGGGAAAAAAGACAATTATTATTCTTCAATTGTATTTAGTCCGAATAGCAAAATAACTTTGCTTGTTGATTACAACTATAATTTTATCGACCTTGAAAATTCTCATTTCTCAACGAGTGAAATAGGAACTACTTTTCGTTATGATTTTTCAACCCGGGTTTTTTCATCAGTATTTGCTCAATGGAATAATGAAATTCATGAACTTAGTCTTAATTACAGATTTAACTGGCAGCCGAAAATTGGTAGCAATTTTTATTTTGTAGTTAATCAACTCTTTTCTACTAATGGAAAATTGAGATCAACAAGTTTTACGGTTCTTACAAAATTTGTGTGGATGATTACTATGTAATCAACAAACGTGATTAAAAAAATTTTTCCTCAAAAATTATAGTGAGTTACAAATGAAACTTTTCTTCAAATGCTTTATCATAATTCTTTTTTCATCATCTGTTCTTTCACAAGGAATCAAAAATTTATTGCCTGTTCCGTTTTCAGTCAATAATACTGAAGGCAAATTCAGAGTAGAAAAAACTTTTACCATTTCAGTTGATGGAAATCCTGATTCAAGAATATATTCCGCCGCCACAAGATTTTTAAGAAGACTTTCAGGTAGAACTGGTCTTTTCTTTTCGCAGGATTTTATAACCGCTGAAAGCAAAGATGAATCTGCACAAATGAAAATTTCTGTCAGTAGGAAAGGAAGAGTTGTTTTAGGTGAAGACGAATCTTATAAAATTACTATTACATCAGAAAAAATTGAACTGATTTCTGAGAATGATATTGGTGCTATAAGAGCATTCGAAACTTTGCTTCAACTTTTAAGCACAGATAAAGAAGGATATTTTTTACCATGTGTAGTAATAGAAGATAAACCGCGATTTGTTTGGCGTGGACTGTTGATTGATGTTAGCAGGCATTTTATGCCAATTGATGTAATCAAAAGAAATCTTGATGGAATGGTAGCAGTAAAGATGAACGTTTTACATTGGCATTTAACAGATGATCAGGGATTTCGTGTTGAAAGTAAAGTCTTTCCTCAACTGCACCAGCTTGGTAGTGATGGCTTCTTTTATACACAGGACGAGATAAAAGATATTATTGCATATGCGAATGCAAGGGGAATCAGAGTTGTGCCTGAGTTTGATATTCCCGGACATTCAACAAGCTGGTTTGTGGCTTTTCCTAATCTGGCATCAGCTCCGGGAACATATAAAGTTGAAAGAAACTGGGGGGTATTTGATCCGACTTTCAATCCGACAATTGAAGAAACTTATAATTTTTTTGATAAATTTTTTGGAGAAATGGCACAACTATTTCCTGATGATTATATTCATATTGGCGGTGATGAGAATAATGGAAAGCAATGGAATTCAAATAATGAAATTCAAAGTTTCATGAAAAAAAATAAAATCCAAAATAATCATGAACTACAAACATACTTTAACAAACGGATATTGAAAATTCTTACTAAGCATGGAAAAAAAATGATGGGCTGGGATGAAATTCTTCAACCTGATTTACCAAACAATATCGTTATACAATCGTGGAGAGGAACAAAATCTTTATTTGAATCTGCACAAAAAGGGTATATGGGAATTTTATCAGCTGGTTATTATATCGACTTAATTCAACCTGCAAGTTATCATTATTTAACTGATCCGATTCCCGATACAGTAAAACTAAAAGAAGATGAAATGAAATTTATTCTTGGTGGAGAAGCTACAAGTTGGGGTGAACTTGTTACATATGAAACAATTGACTCCCGCATTTGGCCAAGAACAGCTGCAATTGCAGAACGCCTTTGGTCTCAGCAGAATATTAAAGACGTTGATGATATGTATCGCCGGCTTGATGTAATTAGTATTCAACTTGAAGAACTTGGTTTGCTTCATATAAAAAACCAGGGAATGATGATAAGAAGACTAACGAATGGAAAAGAGTATACACCATTAAATACTTTACTGAGTGTAATTGAACCCGTGAAAATTTATAATCGTCATTTCCAGGGAGTAAAATATACTTCTTATTCGCCTTATACAAGAATTGTTGATATTGCACAGCCTGAATCCAAAACAGCAAGGATTTTTTCTCAAAGTGTGGATTATTTTTTATTAAAAAGAAATAAAACGACTACTGATAAAGTAATAAAAAATTTATCTAAATGGGAATCGAATTACAAAAGCATTAAAAAAATAACGATGAAACATCCTGTGCTAAAAGAAATAGATTCACTTTCGATTAATCTTTCCAAAATTTCTAAAACTGGAATTGAAGCAATAAAAATAATTAAAAAGAAAAAAGAGTTTTCACAGGAATGGTATGATGAAAGCGCTAAATTAATTCAACAATCTAAAAAACCTTATGGACAATGCGAGTTAATGGTCGTTGGGGCAATTGAAAAATTAATACGAACTACAAAGGAGGAGCATTAATTATTAGGTTTTAATGAGACGGGAGAATCCCGTCTCAACTTATGAATTGTTTATTCTCTTACAACAAAATTTACATGTGCCTGAGCGATTGGCGTTAAAATTATTTCATTAATATTTACATGCCATGGGCGAGTAGCACAATAAATTACAGCATCGGCAATATCTTCTCCTGTTAAAGGAGTTAATCCTTTATATACATTTTTTGCTCTTTCAATATCACCATTGAACCTAACGTTACTAAATTCAGTTTCAACCATACCGGGATCTACCGAAGAAATTTTTA
>CAZQSR010000058.1:0-12794 GCA_964596145.1 uncultured Ignavibacteriaceae bacterium | reverse complement strand
TTTTACGCGGATCGTCCTTTTTACGGAGCTCTTTTATGTGCGATATAATAGAACTCTTATAATGTGCGGGGATATCAAACTTCTTCACTAAATACCTGTTATTATCGTATTAACATACATAACACAAAACCGCCGAAAAGAATTTCACATGCTACTCTTAATTTGTTTTTCGAGAAAATCCACTTGTGAAAAGAACGAATCCCAGTTTTTATCCGTTCTTCCTGCTTCGCGGCATTTTTCAATTGTTCTAAGAGCTTCAACATACTTCTTTTGTGCAAATAAAATTTTGGATTTGAAAAAATACGACACATAACCGCCGCCGTATAGAATGGCTTTATCGGCCCATTCAATTGCTTCATCTAAAAAGACTTCCTTTTCAGCAGCAAACTTTACACAAGCATTATAAACCGATGGGTCTTGCGGACTCTTATTAATCGCCTCTTTCATTTTAAGATATGCCTGACTTGCAAGGTCCGAAGTAACCACAAACGATACCTGAAGATTTTCCCAATTCATCGAGACCATGCATGATGCATCTGTTACTTCTGTAAAACAATATTGAAGCTGTTCGCAATAACGCGATTGTGCGGGTTGAACGGTGAATCTAAGGTAATCATTCTCCGGTTTGTGGCTTAATCCCCATATCTTTGATTCGGCGTTCAAAATAATTGTCCATTTTTCTTCCGCTGGAATCATAAAGAGGGAATAGATTCCGGCAGCTACTTTGTTCCCCGCAATTGTTACATCTGTAGTAAATTGAATTGTTGTTGCTTCGTTTGCGCCGGCACGCCATACTTTATTATATGGAACAAGAGCACCCCAGATTTTTCTGTTGTGAACACTTGGGCGGCTGTAATTAATTGTAACTGTTGTATATCCAAAAGTTTGCGATACGCTTGCTTGCGGACTAACCCTTGGCGGTTCGAACTGTGCATTTAAGGTAACAGCAATAAGAGAAAACGAAAATATTGCTAAAGACTTTTTCATGTTAATTCCTTTATATACTTTGAATTGAATCCGGTTATAAATTCTGCTTAAAATTAATGAAAGGATTGGAACAATACTAATCATAAAAAATTCTATAAATCGTAAAGCCGTTTATTGATCATTTTATAAGATTCTGTTATCAGTTTGTTCAAATAGTAGTGCTTTGTGTTTCTTCTTAAATAATACTTTATGAATTGTAATTAAATCATCTAGTTATTATAATTCAAGTGGGTAAACAGGGAGACTGAATTCTATGAGAAGATATTTCGTTTTCCTAATATCTTTCTTTTATTGTTCGTTAAGCATTGCCCAACCATCAAAGATCAGCTACGCTCCGCCAAATCCAGAGTTTGAAGAATATCTTAAATTCAATTCACTTGAATATCAGAAAATATTTAAACTGGATGATCAGAAATTTGGATTGGCGCCTCTTCCCTTTTTAATCGAAGAGAAAAAAAATACTGCGATACATACAAGCGCCAACCTTCCTTCAAAATATGATTTAAGGTGGCAAAACAACACAACCCCTGTTAAAAATCAAGAATCGATGCCTGGTTGCTGGGCCTTTGCAACATTGGGCTCTATAGAATCACGTTGGAGAATGCTTGGTTACGGTATTTATGATCTATCTGAAAAAAATCTTTTTTATGGTCATGATTACACTATAAATTGGGGCGGAAATTATTTAATGGCCACTTCGTATTTCATCCGGGGGAGCGGGCCGATTTTAGAGGTTGACGACCCCTTTAAATATCCCGCAAACAAACTTAGCAAATACTTAATACCACAATTTTATATTCCGGAGGTCAGTTGGGTGCTTGGTCAAGAAGCGATTAAACAGGCACTCTATGATTATGGTGCAGCATACATAGCCTTCTATTGGGAGAGCCGATACTACAATTCTCTAAATTACACTTACTTTCGCAACATTAAAACTTGGGCTGGAAGACCGGGTCACGCTGTTGTGTTAATTGGTTGGGATGATGACAAGGTAACAGATGGCGGCGTGGGTGCGTGGATAGTTAAAAATAGCTGGGGAAGCTCGTTCGGGGATTTGGGATATTTCTATATTTCCTATCAAGACAGCAGTTTAAATAATTTTACAGTATTTTGGCCCAAAAGAGAACCGTATAATAGAAATATGATAATTCATCAATATGACTATCTTGGAAGAATCTCGGCGATTGGATTCAAAGATTCAACTGCATACGGATTGATAAAATTTTCTATTCCAGGAAATCAAAAAATAACCCGTTTAGGAACCTGGGTTTTAACAGGTTCTGTTGTAAGTTTTGAATTATATGGTTCTTTTGATGGAACGGTTCTTTCAAATAAGCTTGGTGAATTAAAAGAATATTATTGTAAGTTCGGCGGGTACAAAGTTTTTAATTTAACAACTCCAATTGAAATTCAAAACGACCAAGACATTTATATTAAAGTAAAATATTATACTCCGGGCTATATATTGCCCATTTCAGTTGAGATGGCTCGAAAGGATTATTCCGACCCAATAATCGAAACTGGCAAATGCTGGATAAGCGAAAACGGTAAGGATGGTTCGTGGATTAAAGTTGGAAGCGATACCGAATATAAATTCGATCTTTGCATTAAAGCTTATAGCGAATATATTTCTTCGCCAATCAATTATAAAAATACAATCTTGAGTCAAAATTATCCCAATCCTTTTAATAACAAAACAACAATATTTTTAAAAACTCCTAAAGATGAAAAAACAACTTTGGAAATATTTAATTCAATTGGCGAGAGAATCGTGATAGATGATGTGACAAATGTTTACAAATATGAATGGATACCTAAGGTTTCATCTGGAATTTATTTTTATCGAGTTTCAACATCAACCCGGATTGAAACACTAAAAATGATTTATCTAAAATAATATTCGCTGTGATTCGCCTAAAACAAAAAGCCCCGACACATTTGTCGGGGCTTCTTTACACACACCCTCGGGTCGATCTTCTCCGACCCATTCATACTTTTATTACTTCATTAATATCATCTTCTTACTGATGTTTACGTTGTTACCAACTAATCTATAAACATATACTCCGGATGCCAATTTGCTTGCATCAAAGTTTACTTTATGGATACCGGCATTCATTTCACCATCCATTAAAGTAACTACTTCCTGACCAAGTATGTTGTAAACCTTAAGGTTGAACTTACCTGCTTCGGGTAATGCAAACTGAATTGTTGTTGTCGGGTTGAACGGGTTAGGATAGTTCTGGCTTAATTCAATTGTTGTCGGTAATTCAGAGTTGTCATCAACGCTTGTTAATCCCTGTCCCTTCGACATATAAATCTTACCGTCTTTAGTTCCAACCATAACAGCATCATCATTCGGGCTAACCATTACAGAGCTAACTCCAAATCCGCCCATTCCAAGAGATGTCCATGTATTTCCGTTGTCTGAAGATTCGAATACACCGCTTGCCCATGATGCTACATATATTTTTCCTGATCCGTCAACTGCTATTGAATAGATGAACTGAACATTAAGATCAAGCTTTGTCCATGTTGAACCGTTATCAAGTGAGCGGTATAGACCATCGCCGTATGAAGAAGCAAATACTGCTGTAGATGTTGCGCCGAGAGCCCAGATCATATTGTTGCCAACAGTAACCGGTGTCCAGTTATCGCCGCCATTAATTGATTTGAATACTCCGCCACCTACTGTTCCGCAGAATAATGTTGTTCCTTTTGTTGTTAATGACTGAACTGTTGTAAAGTATCCTAAACCATTATTTGCCGGTGTCCATGTAGATCCGTTATCTGCAGATTTGTAAACTCCGAATCCCCATGTTCCTGCATAGATAATTCCATTGCTAACTGTAAGAGCGTGAACATCCATTCCGGTTAATGATGTAAGAGTCCATGTTGAACCGTCGTATTTATAAACACCCATTTCTGTTGCTGCAAAGATGTATCCGTTGCTTGCTGTTAAGGCCCAGATGAATCCAACGCCCATATTATTGTTTATTACTGTCCAGCTCTGACCGTTATTTGCAGAGACATAAATCTTTCCGCCCCATGTTCCTGCATAAATTTTACCGTTGCTGTAGATTAACGAGTAAACAATTTCTCCAGCTCCAAAACCATTTACCTGCTGCCAGTCGTTTCCATTTCCATTGCCATTATTGTTTCCAGTACTTGTATTGCTGAATACAACTTTTACACTTGCAGAGTTGTTGTTTGTATTTGGATCTATTGTTATAACTGAATGAATAGATGCATTGTTGATAACTTCCTTTTCGTATGGAATATTTCCATTGAAAGGAGCCAGGTTCATTTGTCCCATACCTTCTAATGATTTACAAATCATCTGTCCGTTAATTACACCGGCTACAAAGTTAACATGTGCTTTTGGTGCAAGAACTGAACCGCGAATATCTATTCCCTGAATTGTAATTGATGTTGCCTGATAAAAGTTATAGAGAACATTACCAATTGAAGTACCGTTAACTGTTAATCCGCCTGTCCATGTAATTGATGTTCCGTTAACATTTACAAGTACTACAGAACCATTTGGAACCGTTATGCTAACATTGTTTGCATTAGATAAATCCGAACCGTTAACAGAGAATACGTTTAAGAAAGGATCTGTACCGGTTAGATTTAATCCGCCCCACTGCATTGTGGTGGTTCCGTTTGTTGTATAACCGCTTAAAGTTGCAGAGAGGTTTAATAAGTATGCTTCTGCTGCAGCAAAATCAATCGGATTGCCCTGTTCAATTGTTCCTTCAACGCTAACAGCGGATATTGGTAAGTTTGTTGTGTTTCCGTAAACAACGTTTCCATTATAAACTGCGCCGCTTGAATACTGTAAATGACCGCCAACTATTAATACGTCGCCACTATTATCCGGTAATTGATCGCCAACACTGTAATTTGCAAACGAAGCATTACCACCAATTGCTGCTTTACCCTGTGTATCCGATGATGGCTGATTAACGTCTTTAATTACGAAGAGGTTGAAATCTTTTGCAATACCAAGATCGAATGTTCCGTTGTTAACCTGATCGCAATCTGCTTTAACATTTATTGTTAATGTAGCTGTTGCACCGCTGTTAAGATCTCCAACGCCCCAGAATCCGGTTGCATTGTTATATAACCCTTGAGATGCTGAGTATGACTGATAGATTGCGCCGACAGGTAATAGATCATAGATTACAATACCCTCTGATTTATCCGGGCCATTATTCTTAACTGTAATTGTGTAAGAGAAAGTTTCGCCGCACTGAACCGGAGTTTTGCTTGCTGTTTTCTTTACTTCGAGATCTGCTTGTTTTGGCTGACAGATAACATTAACTGTATGGCTGTCGTCATCGCGAACAGTATTTGTTCCAAAATTATATCCAGATAGATCCGGATGACCGATTACCCATGCATTGTTTGTTAAATTACCGCAATCTGTTTCGTCTGTAGTATATTCATAAGTGAATGTTTCGCTCTGACCCGGATAGAGTTTCAAATATTTTATTTTGTGATCGCCAGCCGGCATTAACATAGGATCGTAAACATTTGCACCGCCGGAAAGGAGAATATCGCCGCAATTTGTTACTGTAAATGAATAAGTGATCTTTTCACCAACATTGATAGATGTTGGGCCGGATTTTTGTAAATCAACACAAACCTTAAAGAAGCCGAAATCGATTGTTAAGTCGTCGTTGCAATTTACTGTTACGCTTGCTGTTCTGTTTGTTAAGTCGCCATCGCTATCTTTTGCGTCGTTTGTACCTTTATCCTTAAATGTTAAGAACCATTTTTCACTCTGTGAACCAACTAAAACACCGCCGGTTACAAAGTTGCTTGCTGCTATTCTTACTTTGTAAGTACCGTTAAGAATGTTGTTGAATTCATAATATCCGCTTGCGTTTGTAGTTGTAGTAAGAAGAACATTGTTCTGAGAGTCGAGTAACTCAACTACAACGCCTGGTATTCCTATTTCATTAGCATCTTGAATTCCATCTGCATCTTCATCGTGCCATACAAAATCGCCAATTTTATTTTTGCAATCTTCTTTAATTAAACCGGCATCCCAGGTAAGATCGTTTTCGCCGGGTGTTAAAGTTGTACAAATTGTTTTTCCTGTTGTTAAATCTGCATCAGAATCTTTTGCATCATCGCCGCCGGCATCCTTTGTTGTAAATGTATATCCGGAAGGAAGGATGAACTGAACATAGTAGTCGCCGGGAACCAAATTATCGAATAAATAATATCCGTTTGCATCGGTTGTTTTTGTTCCGATTAAGTTATTACTGCAATCATACAATTTAACTGTCACTCCGGATACTCCGGGTTCGCCATTATCTTGAATTCCATTCTTATTCAAATCTTCCCATACTCTATCGCCAATAGATGCTTTAACATTTTCGTTACAATCGAGATAACCTTTGTCAACTGTTCCGTTATCGAAGTTTTCGTTAATCTTTGTAGCTGCGTCATTAATTTCGCTGAATGTAAATCCGCTTAAACTTCCACCACCAAGTGCTAACTCTGCTAATGCTAAGAATTGATTAACTGTATATCCTGTGAAAGGTCCGCTCTTAATAACCAGATTAGCAAGAGGAGTAGCATTGCTTCCGATATATCCAGCTGCATCGTAATTAACATTTAATTTTAGAGCAACAATCTGTCCTGCTAAAACACCGGCAGAAGTTGATGTCGGGTTTGTATAGTTCTGTGTTAATGCGCCAGCTGTTCCGCCTTGCGGTAAAAAGTCTTCAACAGCCTGAGCAGTAGTAAGTGTAATTTTATAAGTTGAGCCAACTACTAAACCAGTAGGGAATACATTATCAAAATACATATCTCTAATTTGACCGGGTCCGCTATTAGAAGGACTTCCCCATCCGCCCTGAGTATAAGTTGTAAATCCTTTTAGGTCGCATTGAGCCGGTGTATACCAGGTTACTGTTCCATTTACTTGTTTAGTATCAAATGCTGGGGTTGCAAGAACTAATTTTTGTTTGCTGTTTGGACTTGTTTTATGAACATATCTTGTTCCTTGAGGAATAACAACATCTGCTTTTGCTTTAATAGTTGCAGATCCTAAGCCGGAATAAGTTAAAGTGATCGGTCCGCCCTTACCGCTAGCATTAGTAACTACTGATGATGCGCTTAATGAACCGAGCGTTGTTGTTAATTGAATAGTAACATTTGGAACCGGATTGCCATCAATATCAAATGCAAAAACTAAAAATGTTGCCGGTGTTCCTTGAGAGTAAGAACCTGTTGGAGGAACAATCAAAAGAGTTTCAACCGGTTTTACATTATTATGATTTGCAGTTGCATCTGCTATAATTGCAAGTGCTCTTGCTTTTACATCGGCATCATTGGAGATTGTGTTTGCATTAAGACCATCGCTAAAATGCCAAATAGCTAATTGAATAGCCGCTGCTTCTTTTTCTAAACTTGTTGTTTGTCCCGGGTAACCCGTCTTGTAGGGATAATAATTGTTAAGAATGTAAGTTATTTCAGAAGGAGTAGAACCTTCGTCCCAATAATCTTCATTAGTAGCAAGGTAGTTTTGAATATCAATACAATAAAAATATTTTTCTGCACTATTCAATGTACCCTTAAACGTTCCGGCAAAAGTGGTAGAACTTTGATTGCTATAAGGGTTGGTGTAAGTAATATTTTTACCTGTTGATGTGCCCGATATTTTTGCAATACTTGTATAATCGGCAATGCTCTTTACTCCGCTTTTGTTTTGTGCAAAAGAGAAGGAAGATAACCCCATAATAAGTGATAGAACTAAAATCACCCTTAAATAAAGTTTCGGCTGATTTACCATTTGATACTCCTTTGTGATTAAACTTTTAATGGAGTAGATAAAACAATACTGGTGCCATATAAAAGATTCGTTTTTGGCGTGATTTCGCAGGAATTGGGCGATTAAAAAATGCCCTTGTGTTTCAAAATGATAATATGATCCCTAAATAAATCGTTTAGAAACGAATAATAACAGGGGGATTTAGAGGATTTATTAGCTCGTGATAATCAAATACTATCTATAATATAAAGCAATCTTTACCACCGAAAGGCTTTTTGATAAACTGATGGCTAAAGTTTTGCGGGGTTAAAGGAGAAATTATCTCAGATTGATTCTTTATTTACAATATAAAAACGGGGCGGTTATTTATTCCGCCCCGAATTGCTTGCTTCACCCTCTCTATTTCGCCAAGATCATCTTCTTACTGATATTCACATTGTTACCGGTGAGTTTGTAAATATAAACTCCCGAAGAAAGTCTGCTTGCATCAAAGTTTACTTTATGAATTCCGGAACTCAATTGTCCATCAACAAGAGTTGCTACTTCCTGTCCAAGTATGTTATATACTTTTAATGAGAACATACCAGCTTCAGGAATTGCAAACCGAATTACAGTTGAAGGATTGAACGGGTTCGGGTAATTCTGATTCAGTTCGAATTTGGTTGGAACTGATTCTTCATTATCGGAAACACTTGTTAATCCGCCAGATTTCGATAAGAAGATCTTTCCTTCTTTGGTTCCGATGAATACATCATTATTATCCGGATTAACTATGATCGAACTAACACCAAGTCCTCCCATTCCAAGTGAAGTCCATGTATCCCCATTATCGCTCGACATAAAGACTCCGGTAGTCCATGATGCAACATAAACCTTTCCAGTATTATCAACTACAACAGAATAAATAAACGGTGCATTCAGATTTGTTACTTTGCTCCATGTCGTTCCGCCATTTAACGATCTGTATAATCCATCTCCGTAAGTTCCGGCAAAGAGTTTTGTATTAAGAGGATTAATTGCAGGAATTGCAGCAACAGACCAAACGAAATCATAACCAACATTAAGTTTAGTCCACAAACCTCCTCCGTTAAGAGTAACAAATACTCCACCGCCGAAAGAAGCGGCATAAGCAATGTTTGCGGATGTTGCTACAACAGATTGAATTGCAAGGTAACCGCCAAATCCGCTATTTATTTCTGTCCATGTAGTTCCCATGTTTGTAGATTTATACATACCGGAACCCCATGTAGCTGCATACAATACTTTTGTAGAAAGAGTCTTTCCAATAGAAATTGAATGGACATCTTTTCCGGCAAGCGAAGTAAGTATCCAGTTAGTTCCATCGAATTTATAAACGCCCTGTTCGGTCGCAGCAAATATAAGGTTGTCGCTATCAACAGCTAACGACCAGATAAATCCAACAAACATATTATTATTTATTCTTGTCCAGGATTGTCCCTGGTTGGTAGATTTATAAATTTTTCCACCCCAGGTGCCGGCATAAATTGCACTGTTACTATATGCCATCGTGTAAACAATTTCACCCGCAGCAAATCCATTTACAGGTTGCCAATTACTTCCATTGTTGTTTCCATTATTATTTCCATTCGAACCGGTTGATGATGAAATCGGTTTTACTTTAACACTCGCAGAATTGTTATTCAAGTTAGGATCTTCTGTTAATGTTGATGTAATAGAAGCAAAGTTTGTTACTTCCTTTTCGTATGGAATATAGCCGATAAATTTACACTGGTTGAATTGACCGGAATTAAACTGCCCCGAACCTGCCATCGATTTTACTATTACCTGTCCGTTAACTACGCCGGATGGAAAATGTAATGCTGCAAACGGTGCAAGTATTGAACCTCTAACATCAATTCCCTGAAGTGTAAGATTTGTAGCTTGATAGAAATTGAAGAGTACATTTTCTTTAGCCGTGCCATTAACAGATAATCCTCCACTCCAGCTAACATTTGTTCCGTTAATATTAAAAAGAACAACTGAACCGTTTGGAGCGTTGATAGTTACATTGTTGGCGATTGATAAATCAGATCCATTAACAGCAAATACATTCAGATAAGGATCTGTTCCTGTTAACGTTAAACCGCCCCACTGGAATGCAACTGTTCCGTTTGGAGTATATCCGCCAAGGGTTGTAGATAGATTTTGCAGATATGCTTTCGCAGCAGCAAAATCAATTGGATTATCCTGTCTTAATGTTCCGCCGGTTATACTTACAGCGCTTTGCGGTAGATTTGTGCTAACACCATAAACCACGTTGCCGTTATAAACCGCACCGCTTATGTATGTAAGCGTTCCGCCAACAATCAATACATCTCCGCTGTTTGGCGGTAGCTGGTCGCCAACACTATAATTTGCAAGATATGCATTTCCACCAACTGCTAATTTGCCCTGTGTGTCGGAAGATGGTTGATTAAGGTTTTCGAAAACAAAAAGATTGTAGTCTTTTGCAACACCCAGATCATAATATGCGCTGGTAATCTGATCACAATCAACTTTAGCGGTTATTGCTAATGTTGCAAATGAGCCGTTGTTTAAGTCTCCTACTATCCACTTACCTGTATTTGGATCGTATGATCCCTGTGATGTTGTATTAGAAATATATACAAGTCCTTGAGGTAATAGATCTGTTACTTCAATTCCCTTAGCTTTATCCGGGCCGTCGTTAGTAACTTTTATTGTAAATACAACATTCTCACCACAGGTTGGATTACTCTTATTAACTGTTTTTTCAATTCTTACATCGGCAATTTTTTCTTCAATCAATCCCGCATCAACATTAATAATGGTTTCGCCAAGTCCAAGTGAAAAGCAATCTGTTTTACCGGTGGAGGCGTTAGCGTCGGAATCAATATCATCATTTGTTCCCTGGTTAGCCGGTGCGAATGAATATCCATCTGGAAGAATAAATTGAATGTAATAACTTCCGGGCGCAAGGTTAGAGAAATAATAATTACCGTTTGCATTAGTTGTTGTTTGAGCAATAAAATTATCGCTGCAATCATAAAGCTTAACAACTATTCCTGGTAATCCGTCTTCTCCTGCATCCTGAATTCCATTCTTATTTGTGTCGTTCCATACTTTATCGCCAATCGATCCATTAGCAAATAGTCCAGCATCTAGATTGGTTCTGGATTCTCCAAGCGCAAGAGTAATACAATCCGTCTTGCCGTTTGAAGTGTTTGCATCAGAATCTAAATCATCATTACTGCCCTGATCTGGTTGTGTAAACACATAACCGGATGGGGCAATGAATTGAACATAATAACTTCCGGGTGCAAGATTGTTAAAAGAGTAATTTCCGTTTGCGTCTGTTGTAGTTGTTGCAATTAAATTATCGGCACAATCATAAAGCTTAACTGTAACTCCCGGTAATCCGCCTTCGTTTGAATCCTGTATTCCGTCTTTGTCTAAATCATTCCATACTTTATCACCGATGGAGCTGTTTGGTATTAAGCCCGCATCAAGATTTGTGATTGTTTGACCAAGTGCTAATGCAGTACAATCTGTTTTTCCTGTTGCAACATCTGCATCAGAATCCAAATTATCATCGCTTCCCTGATTGATTTGAGTAAACGCGTAACCGGAAGGCAATACAAACTGAACATAATAACTGCCCGGGCGTAAATTACTGAACTTATAAATTCCATTAGAGTTGGTTGTTGTCTGGGCAATAAAATTATCGCTGCAATCATAAAGTTTTACAATAACACCGGGAATTCCATTTTCACCAGCATCCTGAATTCCATTCTGATTCGTATCATCCCAAACTTTATCGCCGATAGAACCGTTTGGTCTTAAACCGGCATCAATATTTTTATTCGGTTCACCTCCGGCAAGCGTAATAATTCCGGTCTTTCCTGTTAATGGATTTGCGTCGGAATTCTTTGAACCGTTAAGACCTTGCGAGTCGGCATTTTGAATTGTAAAATCATATTGCGAAGGATTAACAAATTCAACCTGATAGTTTCCAGGTAATAATCCCAGGAATATGTAATAACCGTTTGCATCGGTTGTTGTGGTGGCAATTAAATTTCCATCACCATCATAAAGTTTAACAGTTACGCCCTGTATTCCGGGTTCGTTTAAATCCTGTATTCCATTTTGATTAATATCGTCCCAAACAAAATCTCCTATTTTTCCATAAAGAGGAGTAATGCTGGAAAAATTAATTGTTGTACCGATTGCAGAAGCGTATCCTGAATTTAAGATTCGTTCTGTTCCGGGTTCTAAATCTTCAAAATCTTTTATCAATACTCTAAAAGTTACTTCATAAGAACCTCTAACCGGAAGAGCGGAAGCCGGATCGAGTATAACTCCGCTACCATCAAGTGGAAAAGCTGTTCCCGAACCATTATCAGGAATTTGTGAAGTTACTCCAAATGAATTTTTAAAGAATGTTGTATTTGGAACATAAATTGTATTTGCCGGTAAATTATCAAACAATAATAAATCCGGTACCGGTGCACGACTGATATTATTTACAACTATTTTGTAGATCAATTCATCGCCCGGGGAAATGAAACCGTCGCCATCATTATCCTGATATAATGTTCCATTCTTTCCAGCATCAAACAATGGAAGTGGTGGAATTCCAGAACCAACATCTAAGCCGGGAGCTGCTGCACTTGCGGTTAAAGGATCCTGTCCCCATGCTGCTGCAAGTTTTACACCGGGGGTTAATGTATATAAAAGCATTCCGGTTTGATTTCCAGAAGGATTATAAACTTTTGCACGATCCAGCTCTCTAAGACTTAAAGCCACATCATATTTATTTCCATTAGGATCGGTTAATGGACCTGTAAAAGGATTTGCATCATAATCAACATAAACTGTTACAGCGGTATTACCATTGCCAATTGGTGTAACATAAATTGGATTTCCATTTTCATTTGGATTTGTTCCAGATGTAGGATCTCTTCCTATTCCCAATCCGATTAGTACTTGTGGTGTTAATGCAGATTCAGGAACAAGCGCAAATCCCCAGTCCCATGTT
>CAZQSR010000057.1:0-13059 GCA_964596145.1 uncultured Ignavibacteriaceae bacterium | reverse complement strand
TGGTGAACAAGTGATTTGAGTATAACCGCAGCAATGCCTGCAGTTATACCAACAACAATACTTAGTAAAACCAGATAGTTTTTTTCAGATATATGGTTTTTTCGCCATAAATGAAAAGAAATCGTAATTCGTTGAAATAAGTTATCTGTATGCCGCAAAAAAATCTTAAAATTTATATACTGTACAAACTAAACATAAATAAACTGGTGGAATTTTCTTAATGCAAAAGTTTTTTATAAATTATTTCAGTTCAAACACCAGCTATTCGTTTTTTGTATTCATTCAAAGCTTCACTAAGTCGTTCTCTTGCAGTTGTATCACCGGGAACGTTATGAGAAGGATGAATAAATAATTTTACTCCACGATCGGCTAGAATTTCTGCAACTGTCACGACTGTCATCCATACAGTTGTAACAAAAGCCATAGTAGAAATTGGACCTACCTTATCAAAGTGGTTTTTTAGCGGGACAACAGCATCCTGAATAGGGACACAAGTATCAACAATAATGTCTGCAAGTTCAAAAATCGTCTTTCCACTTGAGTGCCTTGTTTCTTTTCCTTCTGCTTCCTTTGCTGAGCCAAAAACTATAACTTTCATTCCTTTCTTTTTACTTTCAATCGCAATATCAATATTTACGGCATTAATTCCTGTATGCGAAAACAACCACATACAATCATCTTTGTGAAAATTATAACCTTTCATTATTTCAACGCCGTATCCTTCAACTCTTTCAAGAAATACAAATTCGTGCACGTTCATACCGCCAACAATATTAGTAAAAAATGTAAGAGGAAGTTCAATCATAGGATGAAAACCTACAAATCCACCAATTCTTGGATACATTTCTTCGATGGGAATAGTAGCGTGTCCGCAACCAAAAGTATGTACCCAATGTCCTTTTTCAATAGTATCAGCCATTGCCAGAGCAGCTTTTTTTATATTCTCAACCTGTGTTTGTTCAATTTTATCCATAACAGAACGCGTTTTTTCTAACCAGATTTTAGCTAACATTTTTCCTCCAATTAAGTTTATGAGTTAATTTGTTCTAATTTGAATTTTTTCAAGATTGTTGTTAACAAGAAAATCATAATTATTGCACTAAAAATTATTATAAGAATAAAATTCTTTAAACCAAAGATTTTTGACACAAAACCAGTTAAATAATTCATTAACATATTACCTGAAAGAGCAATAGCAATTACAAAACTAAATGCTGTTCCGGAAAGAGATGAAAATTTTTCTCCAACAAAACCAAGCATTACAGGAAAACCCGCTGCAAAACCAGCTCCCATAATTATTAGAGAAATAACCATCAGTGAATATGTTGACATAAAGAATAAAATTATACTTCCAATAATGGATATAATTAGTGATAAATACAAAACAATAGCCGGAGTAACTTTTTTCAGAATAAAACCAAGCATAAATCTTGCAACAGCCATGCCTGTAACAAAGAGTGAAAGAGCATACAATGCTTCCTCTGAATTAATTTCTATTTTATTTTGCAGGTAAGAGGTTGTCCAGTTATTTGTAATTCCTTCCATACCACTTTGAAATGCAAGAAAGAAACCCATTAGTAACAAAGTTGGATTTTTAAATAAACTTACACTTTGTTTAATGGGAAAACCCTGTTTTTGTTTAGGTGCAGGAAATTTTATGATAAGAAAGAAAACTATTGGTAGAGTTACAAAAAATCCTACTGTTGAAATAATTTGATTATAAGAAAATGACTTTGATAAACTTCCAAGAATTGCTGGCATACCAAGTGCCCCAATTGCAAAGAAGACGCCAAGTAAACTTAAATTTGCTCCTTTATAATCTGAACTAATATCCGAAACAAGAGCGTTTGTTCCGCCATTAATAACTCCACCACCAAAACCAATCAGAAAAATAGATACTTGTAGAATAAAAAAAGAGTTTGCATATGCAAGTCCTTCCATTGAAAGGAGAATCAGTATTGAACAAATTATTAAAATATTTTTATAACCATATCTATCAACAACAGGTCCAAATATGATACTGCCTATTAATATTCCAAAAGGAAGAAGCGTAACCAAAGAACCAGCAGAAATTTCATCAAGTTGAAATTGTTTAACAAGTGAAGGCAGAATTGAACCAAGAGATATTAACACTATACCAAATAACAGCATTCCAACACAGGCAGCGGCAAATACAATTTTTTGATTATACATTTATTTCTCAAATTATTTTGCAAAAAATCAAATATCTTTTAATGCTAAATAACCAGCTCCGTAGAGTCCCGCATCACATCCAAGTTTTGAAGGAAGAAGTTCAACCTGAGTAATACTTATCGGTTGCGCCCACTTTTTTGCTTCAAGCATTATTTTGTCTAAAAATTTTAAAGCAGGACCAAAGACACCACCACCAAAAATAATTTTTTCAGGATTAAAGAGACTAATGTAATTTGCAAGAGCCATTCCCCATAATTCAATTGCATTATTCAAAGCAAGAATAGCTATTTCATCATTATTTTCATACGCATTAAAAATATCTTTTGCGGAGATTTTTTCAGCTTCAATAGTTTGTAAAAGCCCTGAATAATTTTTTTTTCGTGAAAGAAGTTCTCGTGCTATTTTGGCAATTCCTTCACCTGAAGCATTATATTCAAAACAACCGCAGGAGACATATTCATCTCTGAAAGGTCTGTCGAGAGCCATCCAACCGGTTGCCCCTGCAATATCATTAGAACCTCTCAGTACTTTTCCATCGATTAAGATACCCAAACCAATGCCGGTTCCTACAGCAATAAAAATTGCATCTTTGCAACCCATGGCAGAACCTTGCCACACTTCACCAAGTATATAGCAAGAACGATCGCTATCAATGTGAACTTTTATTTGATTTCCAGACAAGTAGCTTTGAATTTCCTCAAGAAGAGGATAATCATTCCATCCTGGAATGTTAGGAGCCCACACAGTTCCTTTTTTATTCCAAAAAATGCCTGGAACAGAAATTCCGATAGAAGAAATTTTATAATTTTTTTCTTCTGCTTTTTTTAATAACAAATTAATCTGTGTTTTTATTAATTCACCGACTTCTTTACCGGTTCGTTTTTCAAGTTGCAGTGTTTCTTTGAAAAGAATTTTTCCTGACTTTTCAAATATGGCTGAAGCGAGTTTTGTTCCACCGAGGTCTAATGCGATTATTTCCATAATTTTTCGAAAACTAAAAAATATTTATTTAAAACCTAAATGAAATGAATTGAAATTACAAATGATTCGTTTCAAAATAATTCTGAAACAAATAAAGAGATGATTATATTTGCATCCGGCATTTTTAATAAACATTAAGGCTTAAAATGAAAATCTATTCAAAGAAAGATTTAAACGAATTTTATCAATCACTCACTTATGATGATATAAGTCTGATTCCAACTCAAATATCAAGAATAAAATCAAGAACTGAAGCAGTAACAAATACTGAATTTCTTGGTTTGAATTTAAGCGTTCCGGTTTTGTCCAGCCCTATGGATACAGTTACAGGTCTTGATATGGCTGAAGAATTAGCTTCACTTGGCTGTATTGGAATTTTAAACAGGTTTGATTCTTCTTTAATGGAATTGTTACATACAAATTTTAATAATCGTGAAATTAAAGCTGTTTCAATTGGTTTGACAACTAATGATGATGTTATTGAGAAACTTGCAGAAAAAAAATTGATGATCTGTATTGATACTGCAAATGCAAGCAATCTTGAAGTGCTGAGAAAATCTGAAGATGTAAAAAAGAAATTTCCCGGAGTCCAGCTAATAGTTGGAAACATAGCGACAGGTTCATCATTAAAAAATCTTGAAGATGCCGGGGCTGATGCTGTGCGGGTTGGGATTGGAAGCGGAAGTGTATGTTCAACTTCAATTCAAACAGGCATTGGAATTGGGCAGGTATCATCATTACTTGATGTTTACTTTACCAGGGGAAAAATGAAATTAAAAATAAAGCTCATTGCAGATGGAGGAATCAAAAGTGCAGGAGATGTTGCTAAAGCCATTTCGCTTGGAGCTGATGCAGTAATGCTTGGAAGAATGCTTGCTGGAACAAAAGAAACACCCGGGGAAGTAATTAAATATAGCGGGCAACTCTGGAAAAAATATAGAGGTTCTGCTTCTTTTGGTGTTAAAATGAAAAATGAATTTATTGAAGGCGAAGAAACAATGGTTGGCTATAAAGGTACAGTAAGAAATGTTATTAATAGTATTTCTGATGGTTTGAAGAGCGCTATGAGTTATATGAATTGTGTTAATCTTGATGAATTGAGAAAGATTGAGACTTTTGCAGTTCTAAGTAATAGTTCATACCTTGAAAGGCTTCCTAAAGCTTAATATTTAAAATAAAAGAGGCTGCCTTTTTAGACAGCCTCAACCTCGACTAATTTCATCTTCTATCTTGTAATAAAATTTAATTTGTTTAATCTTTCATTTTCAGAAGCATACCTGTCTAACAAATTCTTTGGTTTGGAATTAAATAAGCTGTAATCCTGTACAGCAGGTTGGTAAAAAGCTCGTTCAGGATTGTTCCCAGATTCAAATTTTCTCATTTCATCCTGTTGATTATTAATAATCTTAAATCTTTCTTTCTGGTATCTTTTTGATTTAATTCCGGTTTGAGAATTTCTCTGTGGAATAAAAAACTCTTGTTCTCTAAGCATAGGAGAAGAAACCTGTTTTGGAATTGAGTGATGAGTAATTCTTGCAAGGTTCCTGTAGCTAACTGATGTTGGAACTTTTACTAATTGCGGCTTTGGTTCACTCATTTTGCTTTTAACTTTATAAGCAATATAAGAACCAATTATAATTACTGTCGCTGCTATCGTAAAGACAAGTAAGGCTAGTTTTATTATCGGTATTAATTCCATTTTTCTTTTTCCTGTTATTAAATCTGTATATATTACACCAACTAATGTGCCACTGAATTTTGAAGAAAAACACAAATTATCTCCAATCATCTTTAGATATATTTGAGATTCTTGTCCATTTTGAGACAAATAAACAGTCAATTAAAATATTTGCAGAATTTAATTTTTCTTGGTAATCCACTTAATATTTAATATCTTTAAGTAGTTGATTTTTAAGAACTTAGTAGTTCTATTCCAGGAGATTAAAAAGATGACAAAAGCAGATATAGTTGATAAAGTTGCTTTAGGGACAGGTATCACAAAACTTGAAACAGAAGCAGTAATTGAAGGCTTCTTCAATAGTGTTATTGAAGCTTTAAAAACTGGCAATGGAATTGAGATCCGTGGATTTGGGACATTTAAAGTCAGAAAAAGAAAAGCAAGATGGGCAAGAAATCCAAAATCCGGTGAAAAAGTCTTTGTTCCGGACCATTACGTGCCGGCATTTAAGTTCTCTAAAGATTTTAAATCCCTTGTTGCTCAGGGAATGTCTTCAAAGTAAATGGAATTTAAGTGATAGAATTTTGTCCCAGCTGTAAAAAAAAGCTTGAAAAAGAATTTAAATTTTGTCCTGAATGTGGAATTGAAATTCAAGATTCACTTTCAAATAAAGTTGAATTAATAATTTGCCCTGTTTGTGGTGAAGAAAATGATTCAGGAAATAATGCTTGTATAAGTTGTGGAGCTTTGATCAATAAAATCTCTGCTAATGTTATTGAGAAAGAAATCAGTAAACCAAAAAAAGAATCGCTTCCAGCTAAAGAAAAAAAGAAGAGCAATAAAAGACAAAGTCAAGAAGAAGTAAAACCTGACTTGAAAAATGTCAGCAAAACCATTTCTATCAGGAACAAAGATATTCTGTTTATTTTTGCAGGAGTTCTTTTAGTCGTTTTAATAATTCTATATTTTTCAGGTGTTTTTGAAACACCAACAGTTGTTCAGAATCCTGGAAACAATGAAGGGATGATGAATCAGGGAGCTAATTTATCAGCGTTGAATGAGATTAATGAATTTGAAAAATTGGTTGAGTCTAATCCATCAAATTTTGATAATGTTCTCAAATTGGCTCATCTTTATAACGATAATGGTTTTTTTGATAAAGCTATTGAACGCTATAAGCAGTATTTGAAATCAAATGCCAAGAATACTGATGCAATAATTGATCTTGGAGTTTGTTATTTTGAATTGAAACAATATGATGTAGCTGATTCAATTATGCAATCAGCTATAAAAATTAAACCGGATCATCAGATTGGATTATATAATCTTGGAATAGTAAATTTATCGAAAGGTGATCTTGAAAAATCGAAACAATGGTTTAACAAAGCAATTGATGTAGACCCGAATAGCGAGTTTGCATTAAAAGCAAAAAAATTATTAGAATCACATTAATTAAAAATAAAACACGGAGGCGAAATGCCCTGCGGACGCAAACGCAAAAGACATAAAATGTCTACTCATAAAAGAAAGAAAAGATTAAGAAAGAATAGACATAAAAAGAAATTAAGATAGTAATTTATTAAGCGGTTATTCCGTGTAATAAAATCTTAATTAAAGCCAACTTAGCTTAGCTGGTAGAGCAGCTCATTCGTAATGAGCAGGTCGCCGGTTCGAATCCGGCAGTTGGCTCTGTAGTCTTCATCTAATGGTTTGAAGATTTTTTTTATTTTTTAAAAGGTGAATAACATTATGAAAAAATTACTCTTCATTTATCTTTTATTATTCTCTCAGTTTATTCACGCACAGCTTGAATATAAAGAAAGTAAAACAACATTTTCGCCTTGGCTTACAACAACATCTGATCTTAATACAGTATGCATTTTCATTAAATTTCAGGGCGAGTCTGAATTTTCTTCTCAGCGTTCTAACTATGAAACAATGTTTAATAGTCTTTCTTCTTCTTCCCTAAAAAGTTACTACAAAGAAGTATCATATAATAAGTTAAATATTACAACTTATCTTTATCCCGAGTGTCAGCCATCGACAAATCTTTCTTATGTTTTTCCCAAGCCAAGAGGATATTTTCAACCTTATTCATCTTCCAATACGATTGGATATTCAGATGTTCGTCAGGCAAGACTTCGTGAACATGAAATTTTAGATTCTGCAGTTAAATATTGTGTAAATCAGATTCCTTCTTCAATCAATTTTGATTTTGATAACGACGGTTATGTTGACAATACAGTTTTTATCTTTAAAGGAAGTCCCGGTGCCTGGGGTGATGTTGGTCTATGGCCTCATAGCGGAGTTCTTGATACTTATGATTCAAGAATTAATAACAAAAGAGTTTATCATTATTCATTGCAATTAGAAACTTATGCATCTGCAAGTGTATTCTGTCATGAGACTTTCCATGTATTTGGTGCCCCGGATTTATATCGTTATTTTACAAGCGGAACTCCTGTAGGTTCCTGGGATATAATGGCAAGCGGTTTTGCTCATATGGGTGCTTACATGAAGTACAAATACACAAATAAAAACTGGATTGATACAATTCCTTTAATTACAAAATCAGGAACTTATACTTTAAGTCCGCTTATCTCCGATACAAATAATTGTTATCGAATTAACTCGCCATATACTAATGATGAGTTTTTTATACTTGAATATAGAAAACAAACCGGTTTGTACGAATCTTCGTTACCCGGTTCAGGTTTACTGGTTTATCGAATTAATAATCTTGCTGGAGATGGAAATGGAGGAGGACCACCGGATGAGATTTATATTTTCAGAAAAGGTGGAACTCCAACTGCAACAGGAACCATTTCACAAGCACATTTTTCGTCTGGAGTTGGAAGAACTGCAATAAATGATTTCAACACCGATCCAAAATGTTTCTTGTCGAGTGGGAGTGCAGGTGGACTTGATATAAGAAATATTGGAACCGCAGGAAACACTTTATCGTTTGATGTTGTGATTGTAGATTGTAAAATAACAAGTCCTGAACATAATTCCGTTTTTGATAAAGGTCAGTTGGTGAACATTAATGCATCAGCACAGGATTCTGCATTAATCACAAAAGTTGAATTTTTTATTGATAGCGTACTTGTTTATACGGATTTAAATTATCCATATTTGTACCAGTGGAATACAACAAATATAAATTATGGCAAGCATATTTTAAAAATAAGAGCAACTAGTGTAACTGGGGTTTACAAGGAAAACAAAATAGATGTTTTTATTTCTGATGGTAATCCCGTGGTGATTGTTACTAATCAACCGGATACGATTAAAGCAGGACTGAATGATACAATCATCTATAATATTGAAGCTAAGTCTGCAATTGGAAAAATTGCTTCAGTAAAATATTATGTTGATGGGGTTTTAAAACAGGTTCAATACAATTCTCCTTTTTCATTTAAATTAAGTTTAAATGGTTTATCCTTTGGTAAACATAACTTAAATATTGTGTCGACCGATTCTTCTGGGAAAACAGGAAATAAAATTTTAACAATTTTTATAGTTAAATATTTGTTAAAAGAAGATTTTGAGAGTCAATGGCCGCCTCAGGGCTGGACTGTAAATTCATTGATTTATGGCTGGTATCAATCATTAAAAGGAGCATACAGCGGAAATAAATGTGCGGCAACAAGGAATTACCATGCAAGCGGTGAGGCAATACTTGTAACTCCTTCAATAACAATCGAACCAAATACATCACTTCAGTTTTATTGGTTAGATCGTTCGCTTGATATTACTCAACCCTTAATAGCTGGTTATGATACAACTTATTGTGAAATATCTGTCGATGGAGGAAACTATTCTCTTTTAAAATTATTGTCTTCAGCTTCAGTCGATCCTTCATATAGAAAAGAAGAAATAGACTTATCTCAATATGTTAACAAGAGTATTAAAATAAGATGGCGAGATGTTAGTGATGAATCTCTTGAAGCTCAGGGAACAGCATTAGATAAGGTGGAAATAATTTCAAATACAATGACGAATAGTGAAGAATATAATTTTTCATTGCCTTCGAATTTTAAAGTTGAACAAAATTTTCCTAATCCATTTAATCCATCAACGTCAATAAGATATTATGTTCCTAAAAAAGAACTTGTAGTCCTTAAAATATATGATGTTCTTGGAAGAGAAATAAAAACTCTGGTTAATGAAATAAAAACTTCCGGTCAGTATGAGGTTAGATTTAATTCTGCTGAAAACGGACTATCAAGTGGTGTATATTTTTACAAATTATCAGCAGGGAATTATTTAGAAACCCGGAAAATGATTTTACTTAAGTAAAAAATTTTTATTGACTTATTTAAAAAAATTTCTAATTTTCTGGTAGGAAAATATTTTATATTTTCCTAACTGAGGGCAGCCTTTATGGCCACGCAGAGACTGAACCCGCGGTCTCTGCTTTTTTTATGCTTTTTCTAATTGTTCATACCAGAATGGTTTTTTGTCTTCTTCTTTGTAAGAATCAAACTTTAAATATGTTTTTAAGAGTGCCGTTTCTTCTTTATTTAGATAGGGCAGGATGGTTGTTGGTAGGTTCAGAATTTTTTTCGATGATAAAATTTTGTTCAGTTCTTCATCCGATATCAAATCTATTTTTTTTAATTCAGCAAATACAAAAAGTAAATCATAAAGATTGGTTTTACCGTTATCAAATTCTTCAGTTATTTTTTTAGCAAAATTCTTTAATAAGTCTTGTGAAATTTCATCTATAGAATACCAGATTTCTTTAACTTTTCTTCTTCCATCAGGCAGTAATTTAGAGGTAAAGAAAAGGAAAAAATCGCCTCTTTTCATTTCGTTCAATTTACTTAAAAAATCTTCTTTTTTAATTTGAGAGAAATGGAAAAAAATATCGCATTGATAATATAAACTTTTCAGGAAGCCAAATCCTTTTTCGTCAATTTTTTTAACGCGACAAAAATCAAGTGGTTCTGAATTCATTTTTTCCTTTTTGCAAATATAACTTAAACAAGCGTAGATAATGAAAAATCATTTACCGTAATTAACTTTGCATAAAAAAAATAGGATTTTATGGAGTGCAAAAAAAACAACAATAAATCAAATTGCAACTGCAGTTATGAACCTTGTTCAAGAAAAGGAGTTTGCTGCGAATGTGTTAAATATCATTTAAATAACAGGGAACTTCCAGCGTGTTTTTTCCCTGATAAATATGAACGTACTTATGATCGTTCATTCGAATTGTTTGCAAAATTAGTCAACCAGAAATTAGTATAAAATTAAAGCAGAATAAGTTAATTTTGTTATGACAGTTTTATCAGCCTCCATAGCTCAACGGATAGAGCACTGGTCTCCGGAGCCAGGGATGCAAGTTCGATTCTTGCTGGGGGTACTATGAATACTAATCCTAAAAATTACGATCCTAAAATGCACTCTGCTGAACATATTCTTAACCAGACAATGGTAAGAATGTTTAATTGCGGAAGAGCTTTTAGTGCTCATATAGAAAAGAAAAAATCCAAGTGCGATTATAACATTGATAGAAATCTTACTGAAAAAGAAATTATCGAAATTGAAAATCGTGTTAATAGTATTATTGAAATGAATCTTGATGTAAGAGAATCTTTTATCAGCCGCTCCGAAGGTGAAATAAGATTCAATTTATCAAGACTGCCAGAAGAAGCAGGTAACACTTTAAGAATTATTACTATTGGAGATTACGATGTATGCCCTTGCAGCGGAGTGCATGTGAACAACACATCCGAGATTGGAAAATTTAAAATAATCTCTACAACTTACGACAACGGTTTTCTCAGGTTGCGGTTTAAGCTCGAATAAATATATAATAACGATTAAATAAATGGAACTTCCGAAAATTATAGAACTAAGTACAATTGTTTTTTTAGCGTCGATAGTTATATATATCCTTATCAACTTTATGATAGCACGATTTAAAAAAAACAAAAAAGGAATTATATCTCAAACAAGGGAACTAAGTGGAGGAGTTGTTAAACCTAAAGTTGTTACAGGTCAGCATAAAATAACTTCAAAAAAGAAAACTTCAGAAAAAATTTCCGGTACTAACAGGATGAAAATTATTAAATGATTTTTGCAATTAATTAACGACTCTAAAACTAATTATGAAATTTTATCCGAATCTTTTGCAGGCCGTTCTTGATGCATTAAAATCAATTTTTTCAGAAAATAAATATGCCGACCTTGTAATAGAAAATATACTTAAGACAAATAAAAAATGGGGAAGCAATGACCGCCGCTTTATTGCAGAGACCACTTATGATATTGTGAGATGGTGGAGATTACTGTGGGAAGTGCAGGATACACCAATTATTCTTACCTATATTGAACTAAAAAAAATAATTCAAACTTACTTCATACTCATCAAAGAGATAGATGAATTGTTTATTAATAACTTCCCTATTAATAAAGTAAAAAACAATTTTGAACGCTTTAAAAATAATCGCGCAATTTTTCAATCTGTTCCTGATTGGCTTGATGAATTATGTTTTAAAGAACTTGGTGAACAATGGGAAAAAGAAATTACTGCACTTAATTCTTTAGCAAAAGTTGTATTAAGAGTTAACACAATTAAAGTAAGTAAATTAAAGTTGCAACAGTTGTTAAAGGAGGAAGGAATTGACACCTATTCCCTTGATTGGTCACCTGATGCACTGGTGCTGGAAAAAAGACAAAATGTCTTTAAGACAAGTTGTTTTAAACAAGGATTTTTTGAAATTCAGGATGCAGTATCTCAGTTAGTTGCTCCATTTCTGGAACCACAAAATACAGCAAGAATTGTTGATGCCTGTGCCGGTGGCGGTGGTAAATCTCTGCACATTGCTTCGCTTATAAATAACAGGGGAAAAATTATATCTCTCGATACTGAAAAATGGAAACTTGAAAATTTACAAAAGAGAGCAAGAAGAAATTCAATTTCAAATATTGAGATAAGAGTGATTGATTCAAGTAAAGTAATAAAAAAACTTAAAGATTCCGCTGATAGGCTTTTACTTGATGTGCCCTGTTCGGGACTTGGTGTTTTAAGAAGAAATCCTGATGCTAAATGGAAGCTGAGCATTGAAACAATTAACAATTTGAAAATGACTCAGAAAAAAATTCTTGATCAATATTGTGCCATTGTTAAGCCTGGCGGTATTCTGGTTTATTCAACTTGCAGTATACTTCCTTCTGAAAACCAGCTCCAGATTCAAAGATTTATTGATACGAATCAATTGAATTACGAACTTATTGAAGAAAAAACTATTCTTCCATCAGAGACAGGATTTGATGGATTTTATATGGCTAAAATTATTCGAAAAAATTAATTCTGTAAAATGAGTGCAATGGATATCCTGAAAATTTACTTTGATTTTTTACGAAGTAGAATTTGTAGGTCGAAGTGAAACTTCGACCTAACCAAACGGAATATATATCTATCGTTTACAAGCGGGCGATTATACTGCTACAAAAAAGATGATTCTATTAAAATAGTTATAAGTGTTTGAACATATTATTAATTGAACATCTTAGGAAATTTTATCACAACCGCATTGCCAATAATTGCCGCTATCTCTTCGTTAGATAACGACTGTGCATTTATGGTTAGATGATAAATTGTCGGGTCAGAAATCTCTTTGTAAAAATGTGTATGAATATATTTCCGCCTTTTTTCATCTTCCTTCTTTACGAATTCCGTTGCCTGCTTAATATCCATATGGTAGTAAGTCATCATGTTTTTAATTCTCATCTCAAGCGGGGCAATTAACCTTACGTGAAAAGAGTTTTCCATTTTTGCGGTGATGATGTTCGCACCGCGTCCTACAATAATTACATTTCCCATTTCAGCAAGATGAATGATTGTTTCCGAAATTTTCCGAAACAATACTTCAGTCGGCGGATGAATGCCCAGCACTTCGTTCATCAAAGATTTTACCGCAGAGTATTTATCTTCTTCAAGATATTGTTTAAGCTTTTCGGGAAGGTCATGGTCTTGCAGAATTTTATCAATAAGGTTTTTATCGAAAAGAGTAAACTCACGATTATAAGGGAGGAAAAATTTTATCAGTTCATCGCTTACTCTGTCAGCACCAGAACCGGTTTCTCTTGAAAGTGTAATGCACGGACCGCCTTTGTGTGCTGAGCCAGCTTGCCGGGTATGAGTAATAATATATTTTTTTGCTTTTTCAAATGCACCATCTACTTGCATAACT
>CAZQSR010000056.1:0-13277 GCA_964596145.1 uncultured Ignavibacteriaceae bacterium | reverse complement strand
TTCATAAAAGATTTTAAATCCTGCAGAAGTTCAAGCATATAAGCATTAGTAACTGCAGTAAAACCGCTTGTCATTGTTGCAACATAATGTTTATTGTTTGGATTGCGAACAAGATGTATAATATAAGGCAGATAACCAAGCATAATATCATCGTGATGCGGTCCAGTATGAAGTATAGTCTGGTTATCAACAAACTCCATCCCTTTCTTATACTTTTGAATGACTGAATCCTGAATACATTTGTTTATATCTTTTACGGACTTCTTTGATTTCTTAATAATAAGGTCTGTCATCTTATTATCCTTGTAATCATGTTCAGTAAGAGTCATTAACTCTTTACCTTTTTCTATTACTAAATTAATAACAGCTCTTTCAAGAGAAAGGCGAGACAAAGGTTCTTCCTTTTCAACATCAACATAGCGGCGTTCCATCAAACGAAGCGCAGCTCCATTGGTTATATAGAAGCGTGCATTCTTTAATTTCTGCAGAACAGTTGCGGGATATTTATTAGAAGGGGAGTTCTCAATGCTATCACGTACTATATTCGATTTAGCTTCGCCTGCTGCAATAATAATAGCCGTTGCATTTGGGTTATACGTAATTGTATCAAGCCCTATAGTAATTACCAAACGGTTCTTAGCAATTTCAATTCCGCCTAAATCTGTTGCAGCAGCAGCTTGCGTTTCATAATTTGTTTGAATTAATCGCGTAGTAGAGTAATGATCGCTTCCCATAACATTAAAACCTATATGGCCATCAGGACCAATTCCTCCAAGGAAGAAGCCAATTCCTCCTAATTCACGAATTTGTTTTTCATAATTAGTACAAAACTCATCAACAATCTCAATAGTTCTTTTCTGCAGACGTTCAATCCTGTTGCTTGCCCATCGAGTTCTTAGCGAAAGGTCAACACGCTTATCCTGAAAGATTTCTTCTAAAGGAAGATTATCTGCAGTGCCAATTTCATTCACATTAATCAGCATTGCTTTCTTCGGATCCAGTTGAAGATTACTTAAATAGTATTTCTGAATGTAATAATAGAAGCTATTATGTTGAAAAACATCAATAGGATAGAACTCATCTATTTGCACAAAGTGAAGAGATTCCATTTGCGGACGAGTAATATAATCAAGATCAAGTTCTTTGAATATTTTTTCTACTTCAGGTTTTCCCCAATTCTTAATAAAGAAAGAAACCCATTTAATAAAGTGTTCTGGAGTCTTGCCAGTTGGCAGAGAGATTACTCCATTCGGGTTTTGCTGCACCCATTCAATAAAACGCAGTGCAGTAAGTTTTCCTAACTCAGGAAAATTGCTTACCTGTATAATTGGAATCTTTTCAGTAGGAGCGTAAAGTAATTCTTTACCCGAAAGATTGAGATAATAATTCTCAACTTTGGATGTTAAAATGTTTTCTGGTTTTGCTTTTTGTTTTTTAGATGTCTTCATAATGATTTGTATGTATTATTTTTAATTCCTAATGCAAATTTACAAAAAATTATTAAATACATTTTGAATACGATAAAAACTTTAAAGTGCAATAAAGAAGGAATTCAATACTGAATGTTTTTTTTACTAAATTTAAAAGAGAATTTTTAATAATTAATTGAACTGATAAAACAATCGAACAAACACTTACATACCGTATTAAAGAGAAAGATGTTACATTTACAGAACCATTAGTAATGGGAATAATAAATGTAACACCCGATTCATTCTCTGATGGAGGAAAATTCAAATCTCCTGAAGCTGCAATAAAATATGGAATACAAATGTTTGATGACGGCGTGGATTTTATAGATATTGGTGGAGAATCTACACGACCGGGAGCGGCTAATGTATCGATTAATGAAGAAATGGAAAGAGTTATTCCTGTAATTGAAGGAATTATTGCACAACGTCCCAAGGCAATTATATCAATTGATACAACAAAACATCAAATTGCAGAAGAAGCACTGCTCAAAGGAAGCTGTATTGTAAATGATATAAGCGGCGGTACATTCGACCCATTGATTCTTAATGTTGCAGCAAAGTATAATGCATCATATATATTGATGCACATAAAAGGAACGCCGCAAACAATGCAGGATAATCCCATTTATGAAAACTTAATTGAAGAAATTAAACAATATTTTAAGCAAAGAATAGAAGAAGCAAAACAACACGGTGTTGAACAAATAATTCTTGACCCGGGAATCGGCTTTGGAAAAACATTAGCACACAATTTTGAAATAATTAAAAGACTTAATGAATTAAAAGTAAATAATCTTCCGCTATTAATAGGAGTTTCAAGAAAATCACTAATTGGTAAATCACTAAATCTTGAAGTTAATGAAAGAGATACAGCAACATCAATTCTGGAAACAATTGCAATTAACAAAGGAGCAAACATTATCAGAACTCATAACTACAAAAATGCGTTACAAATAAAAACACTTATTAAACTGGCAGTATAATGTTTGAAATAATTAAAATAGGATTCGTATCAGTTACCTTCCTTGATATAATTGATATTGCAATTGTTGCAATAATCATTTACAAGTTATATACATTTCTTAAAGAATCTGTTGGCGCTCAGATATTTATGGGTTTAGTGATTGTAATTATTCTTTCCTTCACTTCCCAGGCAATTGGATTGCGTGCTTTAAGCTGGTTATTAAAGTTCATCACTGATATATGGATTATTGCATTCATAATTCTCTTTCAACCGGAGATTAGAAGATTTCTTGTTTATCTTGGAAGAAATCCATTTTTAAGATTAGTTATTAAAGGCGAAACATACTCACCTGCAAACATTATAACAGATGCTGTATTCGAAATGGCACAGCAGCAGCACGGTGCTTTAATTATTCTTATTAAATCATCAGGTATAAGAGGTTTTGCAGAAACCGGTGAAATAATAGAAGCAAGACTTACTAAAGGTTTATTAAAGTCTATTTTTTATCCAAGATCTCCTATGCACGATGGTGCGGCAATTATAAAGAACGACATAATTGAAGCAGTACGTTGCACAATGCCTCTTTCTTTAACTTCTGAGGTTGCAGGTATTCCACTTGGTATGCGGCACAGAGCAGGATTAGGCATATCCGAACAAGCAGATGTATTGAGTATTATTGTATCAGAAGAAACAGGAAGCATATCTATTGCTGAAAAGGGAAAATTAACAAGAGGACTTTCAAAAGAGGCACTTAGAAACAAAATAACTTCTGCTATTGGTGTAAGAAAAAATCTTTCATTCAAAGATTTCTTTAGAAAATAATTTTAATATGATAAAGTCTGTTGCTATTATTCCTTTTTATAATGAAGAAAGGACAATTAATAAAATTATCTTGCAGACTTTAAAGTATGTTGATAAAGTTATTGCAGTAAATGATGGTTCTACAGATAATTCATTACAGAATCTGCCTGAAAATGAAAATGTAATTTTGATAAATCTGACAAATAATTCGGGAAAAGGATTTGCATTAAACAAAGGATTTGAATATTCAATTGCTTTAGGTTCGCAATTTACCTTTACACTTGATGCTGATTTACAACATAACCCTGATTTTATTCCGGATTTCTTTACTAAAATTGTAAATTATGATATTGTGATAGGCAGCAGAAAAAAAATTCCAGGCACAATGCCAATTCACAGGATTGCGAGTAATGCTTTAACTTCATATCTGATGTCTAAAAAAACCGGACAAAAAATTATTGATAGTCAAAGCGGATATAGGTTATATAAAACAAGAATTTTACGCGATATTTTGCCGTCATCAACCGGCTTTGAAGCAGAAAGTGAAATACTTATTAACGCTGCAAAAAAAAAATACAAAATTGGAGATACAGAAATATCAACCATTTATGGAGAAGAAAAAAGTAAAATGAAAAATTGGCAGTCAATAAAAGGATTTTTGAAAGTGCTTACAAAATAATATTTTTCTTATATGAATTTAGAAAAATGGAAAATAAGCAGTATTAATAATAATTCATCATTTGTTGATGCAGCAAAAGAAACACTAAAGCATCGGTATAAAGATTTAGATGAAAAAATTAAATTTTATCTTGAAGAACAAAATGAACCAAACCTTCACGAAGTGAGAATAGCTATTCGAAGATTAAGATATTCACTTGAAGTATTTGCACAGTGCTTTAAAAGCAAAGATTACAAAAAATTTTATGATAAAGTCGAATATCTCCAGGATAAAACAGGTTTGCTCCGTGATATTGATATTATGTTAATCCATTTTGAAAATGAAAAAATTGAAGCAAAGAATAAAGAGAACATAGTTAAAAACATTTATTCTCAAAAAACATCATTAACAGATGAGATAAAAATAGAATTAATTGATTTTATTACCAGCAAATTCTTAAAAAAATTTATTAAATTACTTTGTAAATAATTTTAGGTGTAAATATGAAATTAAAATATTTTTCACACTCAGCATTTCAAATAACATCCTTAAAAGGAGAGAAAATTCTTATTGATCCTTTTTTTGATGGCAACCCAACATCACCAGTCACATCAAACGATGTTGATGCAGATTTTATCATTCTTACACATGCTCATGGTGATCATCTGGGGGATGCATTTAAGATTGCAAAGAGATGTAATTCAACATTTATTTGTGTGAATGAACTCGCAAATTATTGTTCATCAAAAGGATTTAAAGCTCATAATATGCACATTGGCGGAAGTTATAACTTTAGTTTCGGAAATGTAAAATTTACTATAGCACATCACGGTTCATTAACACCTGATAATATTTATGCTGGTGAGCCAGCAGGTGTATTAGTAACAATTGATGGTAAAACAATTTATCATACTGGTGATACAGGATTATTTTATGATATGAAATTAATAGGAGAAATTAATTCTATTGAATATATGCTTTTACCTATTGGTGATAATTTTACAATGGGAATTGATGATGCAATAAAAGCAGTTGAATTAGCAAATCCAAAAGTTGCTGTACCAATGCATTACAACACATTTCCAATTATTACTGCCGATCCTAATGAGTTTAAGAAAAAATTAGAATTAAAAAATAAAGTTTGTAAAATATTTGAATACGGACAAGAAGTAGAAATTTAAAAAATGACGAAAATTATAACAATAGCGAATCAAAAAGGTGGAGTAGGTAAAACGACTACTGCTATCAACTTATCTGCATCTCTTGCAGTAGCTGAGAAAAAAACACTTCTGGTTGATATTGATCCGCAGGCAAACTCTTCATCTGGTTTATCAATTGAACATGGAGTACCTTCGGTTTATGATGTACTGGTTGGTGGTAATGATATAAATACGATTATTAAAAAAGAAATTTTTTCTTTTCTTGATGTTCTACCATCAAACATCAATCTTGTCGGTGCTGAGATAGAGATGATTGATCTAAAAAATCGCGAAAGAGTATTACGAGAAAATCTGGATAAAATTAAAACAAATTATGATTACATCATAATTGACTGTCCACCTTCGCTTGGAATTTTGACACTTAATGCATTAACTGCATCTGATTCTGTTTTAATACCTGTTCAATGTGAATATTTTGCTTTAGAAGGTTTAGGACAATTATTGAATACAATAAACATTGTTAAACAGCATTTCAATAAACCACTGTCTATTGAAGGTGTTCTATTAACAATGTATGATGTTCGCTTACGTTTGTCACAACAAGTAGCCGAGGAAGTACAAAAATATTTTGGTGATAAAGTTTATAAAACTATTATTCATCGAAATGTTCGATTGAGTGAATCTCCAAGTTACGGTAAACCAATTTTATTATACGATGCAATTTCAACTGGAGCAAAAAATTATATGTCCCTTGCATCTGAAATTATGGAAAGAAATTCGGGTAGCTGATGAGTAAAATTAAAACCGGGCTTGGACGTGGACTTGATGCATTAATTAATCCTTCTTCAAAATATGATGCTGAAGATTATATTGAAGCACCAGCAATAAAAGAAATTGAAAGTGATGTTTTAACCAAAATAGCTGTTAATTTAATATCTCCAAATCCATTTCAACCAAGGACTTCATTCGAACCAGGCCAACAGGAAGAACTTAAAAATTCAATTCTGACAAACGGATTGATTCAACCAATCACAGTAAGAAAAATTGATGACAATAATTATCAACTTATCTCAGGTGAGAGAAGATTACGTGCTTGCAAAGATATTGGTTATAAAGAGATTCCTGCTTACATAATTAAAGTTGATTCTGATGAGACAATGCTTGCACTGGCTTTAATCGAGAATATTCAAAGAGAAAAATTAAATCCAATTGAAATTGGAACAGCATACAAAAGATTAATGGAAGATTGCCATTTAACCCAGGAACAGATAGCTCAGAGAGTCGGTAAAGACAGATCAACTGTAGCAAATGCTATTCGTTTATTAAAACTTCCGTTAGAAATACAGGATGCTTTGATAAAAGATGAAATATCAATGGGACATGCACGTGCAATTATCAATGTTGAAAACAATTCTGTACAACTTCAAATTTATAAAAAAATAATAGTAGAAGGTCTATCGGTACACAAAGTAGAAAAATTAGTAAAAGAATTATCAGCAGGAAATAAAAATAATGATAGAGGTAAAATCAAAACCTCGCATAATTCAATATCTTCTTCAATATCAGCTTTAGAAGAACGTTTAAGAAATATTTTAGGAACCAAAGTAATTTGTAGACAAAACTCAAATGGAGCAGGTGAACTGATCCTTGAGTTTTATTCAAATGATGAACTTGATAGATTATTAGAACTGTTTGAATTAATTGAAAAAAATTATAATTAAAATAATTATTCTTCCTCTATTTCTTTTTTCACATCAGGAAATCTCTGCACAAGATACCCTAGCAATGAAAAATAAAGAAACTGATTCTTCATTCCAGACGACAAAATCACCTTGGGGTGCTGTTTTACGTAGTGCAATTGTTCCAGGTTGGGGACAATTTTATAATGAATCATACTTGAAGATTCCAGTTGTTACAGGAATTTTAGGATGGTTTGCATATAATTATTTTCAAAATAATTCTGATTATAAAAAATCAAGAGAGCTATACATTAAAACAGGAAACTCTATTTATAAAAGTTATAGAGAATTTTATAGAGATCAGCGTGACTTATTCGCAATTTATTTTGGATTAGCTTATTTAGCTAATCTTGTTGATGCTTATGTTGATGCTCAATTATTTGATTTTTCTGTCAAAGAAGATTTTTACAAAAACTTCCCGATGTTTGAAATGAGGATAAAGTTTTAATGAATGACAATTTTTTAATTTGTAAAAAATGTAATTCTAACAATCCATTATTTTTATTGAATTGTGAATCTTGTAATAACCTACTAAGAAATCGAATCCCAAACATTGATCTTTGGAATATAATTCGTCGCTTAATTGATGAACCAGTTAATGCTTTCCAAACGATTATTCAAGCAGATAAAAAGAATTTTAGTTTTCTTTTTGTTTTTTTCTTTGCAATCAAAATGTATTTTTTATCAATAATAGTTCAATCTTTACTGGGTATTCAAAAAGAAATGAATTTTTTAGCAATATTCATTTATATCTTAATTGTATTTGTAATATGGTTTATTATCTCATTTATTATAAAATACTCATTGTTGAAAAAAGTAAAGACAAGAATCAAAGATTCTTTTGCCGTTATAAGCTTTTCAGCTTTGCCTATGGTTATTAGTCTGTTCATATTGACACTATTGGAATTCGCTGTTTATGGAGAATCTCTATTTTCTGGTAATCCTTCTCCTTTTATTGCAAAACAGACAATTGCTTATTTATTTTCAATATTAGAAGTATTCTTAATTCTATGGTGGTCTATTTTGCTTTTTTTAGGCATTAATACAAGTATTTCCAATAAGTTACTAAGTTTAGCAATAACATTAGTTGTTATTTTAAGTTTATTATTAAACATATTTTATAATTTTAATAAAAATTGTTATGGAATTTAAAACTGATGTATTAATTATAGGGAGTGGCATTGCCGGATTATTTGCAGCAATAAAGATATCTGAATTTGCAGATGTAATTCTTATTACTAAAAAAGATAAAACAGAATCAAACACCAACTATGCTCAAGGCGGAATTGCTTCAGTGATAAGCAAAAACGATTCATTCGAGAACCATATAAATGATACATTATCAGCGGGAGCAGGTTTATGTGATAAACATATTGTTGAAATTATGGTAAAAGAAGGGCCTGAAAGGATTCAAGAGTTAATTGAAATTGGTACACAATTTACTTATAAAGATGGCGAACTTGACTTGGCTAAAGAAGCTGGTCATACAGCTTCAAGAATTGTTCACGCAAAAGATTTGACCGGAAAAGAAGTAGAAAGGGCATTAATTAATAAAATTAATTCCATAAATAATATAGTAATTATGGAAAATACTTTAGCGATTGATTTAATTACTGAACACAATATAAAAGATTTGAAATTATTACCAATTTCCAACAGGCACTGTTACGGAGCATATGCATTTAAAAATGATACAAATCAATTAATAAAAATAATTGCAAAATCTACAATTTTATCAACAGGTGGATTGGGACAAATATATAGCCATACAACAAATCCGAATATTGCTACTGGAGATGGTTTTGCTATGGCATACAGAGCGGGAGCATTAATCGGTAATATGGAATTTATCCAATTTCATCCAACTTCACTATTTTCTACAAATAACAAGTCAATTCAAAATCAATCTTTTTTAATTTCCGAAGCTGTTCGAGGTTTTGGAGCGATTTTGAGAGATTCTTCAGGGAAAGCATTCATGGTTGAATATGATTCAAGAAAAGAACTAGCTCCACGTGATATTGTTGCAAGAGCAATTGATGATGTTCTTAAGAAGAGAGGTGAAGATTGCGTTTTTCTTGATTTAACATTTAAGAAAAAATCTGAAATAATTGAACACTTTCCTAATATATATGATAGGTGTCTTAAAGAAGGTATCGATATTACTAAAGAGTGGATTCCTGTTGTTCCAGCAGCTCATTATGCTTGTGGTGGAGTAATTATTGATGAATTTGGTAGAACATCTTTGAAAGGACTTTATGCTACTGGTGAAGTTGCTATGTCTGGAATACATGGAGCAAATCGTTTAGCAAGTAATTCATTACTGGAAGCTTTAGTTATTAGTAAAAGAGTATCAATGAACCTAAAAGAATATTTGAATGAATATATTACTGAAGTTCCAGAAATTCCTGATTGGGATGATACTGGAACTTTAACTGCTGATGAAAAAATACTTGTAAGTCATAATCAAAAAGAATTAAAACAATTGATGGGAGATTTTGTCGGAATTGTTAGATCAAATTTAAGATTAGAATTTGCAAAAAGAAGAATTAATAATTTATATATGGAAGTTGAAGAATTCTACAAAAAAAATAAAGTTTTTTCTTCGCTAATTGAATTAAGAAATATGATAACTTGCTCTTTTCTTGTTGTCCAATCTGCAATTCAAAGAAAGGAAAGTAGAGGTTTACATTATAATATTGATTATCCAGTTACTAATAATTCTCTTGAACCTAAAAATACTATTCTTCAAAATATTTATCAAAAATCATGATGATTTTTTATTTTTGTAAATAAAAATTAAACCTATATATGAATAAAGAAAAATTATATGTAAAAATAGTTTTATTCCTGAGTTTTTTAACAGGAGCAATATGGTTTGGCAGTTCATTAGTGAGATCGTTTATTATCTACAACCTTTTTGAACGAAATGAATTTATTTTAAAACAAATATATAATTTAGAAAATTTAAAATATATTTTTCTCTCAATAAATCCATTGATTTCAACTAGTATTATTTGTTACGTAATTTTTATAATTACTTTCTTTATATATTTATTCGTTACTAACCTCAAAGTTAAAAATAATGGCTGGCTGTTTATTATATTAGTTTTAATACTATTAGCATTACCATTTGAACTATATTTGATGACTATAGATTATAAAATTTTTATGAAAATATTTTATGAAAATTTTGATTCTCGGGAAATTTTACAACTAACTATTAAAAGGTACAAAGTACTTGGCAGCATTCCTCTAATTAACTTGTTTACATATTGTACTTTTCTTTATTTATTCATTTTTCAACCACTGAAGAAAAATAATGAAAATTAAAGAAAAAGAATTTGAACAATTAGTTGAGGATTTGAAATCAATTGCAAATCAACTTGGAGCAACTGTCCGATTTGAGAAAGGTGACTTCAAAGGAGGTTATTGTTTAATTAAAGATAGTAAAGTTATTGTAATTAATAAATTAGCGAGTATTCAAAAAAAAGCTGCTATCTTGTCAACTGCTCTAAAAGATTTGGGAATTGATCAAATCTATATTTCACCTAATATTAGAGAAATAATTGAAGAAATGACAATAGACAAATGAAGATATTAATCATCAACGGAGCAAATTTAAATAATCTTGGAAAAAGAGATAAAACTCATTATGGAAATTTTTCGTTGAAAAGTCTTAGAACAAAAATTGAAAAAGAGTTTCCAAAAATTAGGTTTGATTTTTTTTCATCAAATATTGAAGGAGAAATCATAAATAAAATCCAGGAAGCAAGTAATATGTATGATGGGTTAATTATTAATCCTGGAGGATATGCTCATACTTCAGTTGCTATACGAGATGCTCTTGAAGAAATCCCCATAATCAAAATAGAAGTTCACCTTTCTAATATTTATAAAAGAGAAAGTTTTAGACAAAACTTGTTAACTGCTCAAGTTTGTGATGGATACATTACTGGATTTAAAGAGAATAGTTACTTGTCAGCAATATATGTATTGACTAAAATGCTATCTAAATAAAAAATGTTGCGAATATTACTTCAAGTAATTATTTAAGTTGCTATTTTACAGAGAAATCTTTATTTTGGTACAGATTTAAATCTAAAATTATGAAAGATTTCAACATAAAGAAGTTGTATTATTCTATAAGTGAAGTTAGTAAAATAACTGAAGTGGAACAATATGTTCTGAGGTATTGGGAAACTGAATTTGAGCAACTTAAACCTCAAAAAAACAGAGCTGGAAATAGAGTTTACTCTAATAAAGATATTCAACTAATTTTAACAATCAAATCATTATTACGAGAGAAAAAATATACAATTGAGGGAGCAAAAAAAGTTCTAATTGATTTTATTAAACCTAAAGAAGTGGAACATACTGAAGTTGAAACTGAAAATACCGATGATTTAACTCTATTCAATAAGCCAGACGAAATTTTATCTAAAGAAATTATTTTGCAAAAAGATCTGCTAGAAATAAAAGTTTTTTTAGAGAATCTCTTAAATAAAATTTAACCCGGAACGTGGCGCAGCCCGGGTAGCGCACTACCTTGGGGTGGTAGGGGTCGCGGGTTCAAATCCCGCCGTTCCGACTAAGGTACTATTCAAAGTACCTTTTTTTATTTCATCTTCAAATTTAGTTTTAAATTAAAAATTTTTATGACTTATTCTGACGATAAACCTAAATGTGCTTGCGGAGTATTTGGAGTATTTGGTTCTAACGATTCTGCATTATTAACTTATTATGGATTGCATGCTCTTCAGCATAGAGGACAGGAAGCTGCAGGAATAGTAACCAAAACTAAAAATGGTTTTAATAAACCCATATTCAACATTATAAAAGGTGAAGGATTAGTTTCTGAAGTTTTTGAAGATTTTGAACAGTGGGGAAAAATTTTAGTCGGAGATGCGGCAATAGGACATAACAGATATTCAACTACTGGCTCATCATCTTCACGAAAAAATATCCAGCCCTTCATTGTACATTACAGAGATGGTAACCTGGCTGTTGCTCATAATGGTAATTTAACAAACGCTAAAGAGTTAAGAGAAAAACTTGTTAATGAAGGTTCGATTTTTCAGACAACAAGTGATACTGAAGTTATTCTTCACTTAATTGCAAGAAGTAAATTAGAAAACCAGATTGAACAAATTAAAGAAGCAGTGGAGCAACTTGAAGGCGCTTTTTGTCTCGTAATTCTTACAGATGATAAACTGGTTGCTGTTAGAGATAAAAATGGATTTCGTCCTTTATCCTTAGCTAGAAAAGATAATTCATTTATTATAGCCTCTGAGACTTGTGCTTATGATATTATCTCTGCTGATTATATTCGAGATATTTCACCTGGTGAGATGGTTATAATTGACAAATCATCACTTGATCACAACAATGTCAAATCAATTATGCTTAATAGTCAAAATGGTTTAAAGCATCAATGTATTTTTGAATTTATTTATTTCTCCAGACCTGATGGAAAAATCTTCGGACATAACGTAGATAAAGTTAGAAGAAGATTGGGAAAGATTCTTGCAAAAAATCACCCAGTTATTGATAAAGATGGAGAAAAAGTTATTGTTATAAGTGTTCCCGATAGCTCCAATACAGCTGCTATAGGCTATCAAAACCAACTTGAAAAAATGAATATCAAATCAAAACTAGAAATTGGTCTAATAAGAAGTCATTATATTGGTCGCACTTTTATTCAGCCTGGACAAATAAAAAGGGAAGTGGGAGTTAGAATAAAATTCAATACTGTTAAAGGTGTTTTGGAAGGAAAAACAGTTGTGTTGATTGATGATTCTATTGTAAGAGGTACAACATCAAAACAGCTGGTATCACTTATTAGAGAAGCTGGGCCTAAAGAAATTCATTTGCGAATTTCATCACCACCAATTATGTTTCCTTGTTTTTATGGAATGGATTTTCCATCAACGGAAGAGTTAATTGCTAATACGATGAATGGAAATATAAAAGAAATTGAAACATATCTTGGTGTTGACAGCCTTGAATATCTTTCTATTGATGAATTGCTTAATGCGGTTTATGAAGATAATCCAGAGGATTACTGTACATCTTGTTTCTCAGGAAAATACCCGACAAATGTTGATACAAATTTTACGAAAGATATTTATGAAGTTTAATTTATTGGCTTTATCAATTTTTATTTTTAATTATTTGATCTTTTCGCAAACTACTTTTTTTATCAAATATAAAGATGGTATCAATCAAGAAAAAATAACTGACATAGTTTCAAAAAAAAATGTATTCATTGATAAAAACTTTCCTAATAAAAAAAATGAAAAAATAGATATTAATTATCTTGCAAAAGGACTTGGTTTAGGAAAATCAAGACTCTCAAAAATCATTAAGGTAAGTACAGAAACTAATCTCATTCAACAAGATTATGACAGAATCACAAATAATGATACAGATATTGAATACATTCAAACCTCAACAGTATATAAAATTGATTTCGTTCCTAATGAT
>CAZQSR010000055.1:3073-13506 GCA_964596145.1 uncultured Ignavibacteriaceae bacterium | reverse complement strand
TATTATTTTTATTTTTTTAATATATTTTTTTATATTTTAATGGTTTAATAATTTTAAAATTAGCATTTAGTAATTTAGTTTTTAAAAAAAAAAGTGCTAAAAATTATTATAGTTGGTGATATAGAATATTACAGTACAAACAGTGCAAAAGAAATTGGAAATCAAATAAGAGGTAAAGAAAGCGAAGATATAGACCTTTATGTAAGCAGTTTTGGAGGAGATGTAATGGAGGCAAACGAAATATCAAATATTTTGATAGCCCATAAAGGAAAAATAACAATAACGATAGGGGCAGTATGTGCATCGGCGGCAGCATCATTGGTTGCCCAAATAAAATCAGCACAACCAGAGACAATAATAAGAGCGTATCAGAACGCCCAAATAATGATACATAATGTATGGGGAAATATATCGGGAGATCGACAAACAATAGAAGCTTATTTGAAATTGATGAGTAATCTGCAAGAAAACATAATAAAATCATACTCGATAATAACAGGCTTGCCAGAAGAAGAGATAAGAGAAATGATGATGAAAGAAACGTGGATGACAGCAGAGGAAGCCAAGAGAATAATGTTTATAGATGAAATAATTGGAGAAATAGAAACAGAAATGCCAGAACCTAAAAGTATAGAGAATAAATATATTAAAAATATGCCAGAAAATATAAAAAATAAAATAAAAAACAATAAAAAAATGGATAAAAATTTAAAAGAGCAATTAGGTTTGCCAGAAACAGCAACAGAAGAAGAAGTTGTAGAGGCAATAAAAACAATGAAGGAAAAACTTGAGCTTATTGAAAAAGAGCAAGAAAAATTACTGAAAGACAAAGAAAAACAAGAAGAAGAGGTTTTGGAAGCAGTGATTGAAAATGCAGTAAAGGAAGGAAGAATAGAAAATGGAGAAAGAGAAAAGTGGAAAACACTAATGAAAAAGGATAAAGCAACAACAATGGAGTTGCTTAAAAATAGAAAATTAGAAAAACTGTCGAATATGACAAACAATAGACAAACAAAGAATGAAGACCAAGATTATGATTGGTATATTAAAAACAATCCAGAAGCATTGAATAGAATGCAAAAGGAAAACCCAGAAGAATTTAAAAACATTTATAACAAAAAATTCAAAAAACAATAAAGATGAAAAGTATATTAAAAATTTTTCTTGCCTTGATAGTGGCAATAGTAATGTCTTTGGTGGTACAAAGTGTTACTGGTTTAGGATTTGGGAGTGTATTGCTTGGAATACTCTTTTTTTCAATTATTTTAAGTATTGTACCAAAAGAAAAAAATGCATTGCAAAGTGTTTTTTTGCTTGAGGCATTTATAGAAGAGCTTAAAGAAGCAATTGTAAAAGCAGTAGATAATAGTTTTTTAAGGAATGCACAGAATTACAGTAATTTGGTAGAAAATAATGTGATAAAATGGAATAAGATAGGAGCAAGACCAGATGTAGTAATAGGCAGTGTAACCTTTCCATTGACACCAACCAATAGAGTAGATGATAAGGATAGTATAGATCTGTACCCATTTAGGACCTTGCCTACGTCTATACCATTAGAAGAACTACACGCATTGCCTTATGACAAAAAGAGTACAGTATTTAAGCAGCATAAAGAAGCACAAATAGAAAAGTATCTGAAATATGCATTGCATTCTTTTGCACCTGATGTAAATACAACAGATACGCCAGTGGTAGAGACCACAGGGGCAGATGATGGTACTGGCAGAAAACGTCTTACTGTAAAAGATTTGATTGATTTTAGATTGAAATTACAATTGTTGGGAATATCGGAATGTGATTTGGTTTTGAGTCCATATCATGTAGCTGATTTGCAGCTAGCTGACCAAGCGTTTGCGATGCAGTATCACAACATTACAACAGGTCAGATAGTAAATATGTATGGCTTTAATATTGTACAAGGCATTGGATACTGCCCTTATTATGACAATACAACAAAGAATAAAAATGCATTGGAGGCAGTGATAAATACAAATGATAGAGATGCTTCGATTGTCATCATAAAGAAAACAGCATTTTATGCACAAGGCAGTGTTGAAGTGTTGTATGCAGAACCAGAACCAAGATACCAACAACACGAAATAAGTACAATTTGCTACAATACATCGGGTTTATTTGATAAAAAAGGAAGTGCTGCAATAATATCAGGAAGAGTATAAGCAGCAAAAAAGGGGGAGTTCCCCCCTTTGTAATTAAATTTAAACAATATTTAAAATTGTAAAAAAATGATAGAAAAAATAAAACAAAAAGCCTATGAGGCAATGGAAAAGCATAAAACAGAAAAGGTTTGGGCAACAAGTGATGGACAAATTTTTCTGCGTCATCAAGCAGCAGAATTTTATGCAAGACAAAAGAAATTAACAGTAGAATGTGTAGAAAAAAGTAATAATGAAGAAGTGCAAACAGATGAAAAGAAAGAAATAGAATACAGCCAGCTAGAAGAAGAAAAAGAAATAGAAAAAAAAACCAAAAAAAACAATAAACAATGAGTTTTAGAGGAGTACAAATAATAAAAGGTGAAGGAGGCTTGGGCAGAAGAGAACCAAGCGATGATGCTGTTATGGGTTTAATAATCTCATCAGATAGAGAACCTGATTTGCAATATGAACAAATAGCAACTTTCAATTCATTGAAAGATGCAGAAAATTACAATATAACATTTACTGAATATCCAGAAATATGGTATCATATATCGGAATTTTTTAGATTATGCCCCAATGGGACATTGGTATATATGACAGTGGAGTTGAAAAGTTATTCGGATATTGCAAACCAGCATTTTGAGGATTTTGTAAAGTCAAAAGAAGGCAAAAAAGTGAAAAGTGTAGGAGTATTGTCATTTAAAACCTCATCTTGGAGCAATGGAATAGAATTAGACTTGCAAGCTGGAATAAGTGCTTTTCAACAAAAAGTAGATGTTTTGAGGTTAGAAAATATTTTTGTAGATTCGGTAGTGTTGGGGGCAGTAATGCAATTACCAATAAGTCCAAGTTTGCCTGATTTGTCAGGTGAATTAGCACCGAATATAAGTGTAGTGATTGCAGAGGACAATTTATGGAGAGGGCTAGTAGGAAGAAGATGTCCAGCAGTAGGAACTGTATTGGGTTCTATTGCAGTAAGAAAAGTGTGCGAAAGCATAGGTAGTGTAGACATAATTAGTAAACCAGAATCAAAACTGGGTAAACCTAATTATTCGTTGGTAGATGATGTGCAAGAAAGATGGGTGCAGTTAGGTATAAGCGACAATAACACTTATAGTTTAACCACAGCAGATAAATTGATACTAACAGCAAAAAAATATATTTATGAAGGTAGTTATGAAGGGTATCCGGGAGTATATTTTAATGATAGTCCGACATGTACATCTTTGAGTAGTGATTATGCTTATATAGAAAACAATAGAGTAATAAACAAAGCCAGCAGAATAGTAGTAAATATATTAACACCGTTTATAAACTCAACAGTGGATATAGATCCAAATACAGGATATATAAACTACACCACAATAGCAAGTTGGGAACAGGCAGTAAATAATGCCATAGGAAATATGTTGAAAGATGAAGAAATATCAGGATTTACATTTTCGATAGACCCAAAACAAAATGTATTGAGTGGAGCGTCAATTGAAACATATTTGGCAATTGTTCCAAAAGGTATAGCAAGAGAGATAAACGCAACAATAAGTTTTAGTAACCCATTAAAATAAAAGACAATGGCAAAGATAATAAACAAATTTGGAGAAATGTTGGGTTGGAATTCTGTAACAGTAAATATGCTGGGAAGAGATATAGAAGGCATATCAGAAATAAGCTATACAGATGAACAACAAATAGAAGGAGCATACGGAGCCGGCAGAATGCCAGTAGGATTCACAACAGGCAATTATACAGCACAGGCAAAACTAACAATGTACAAGGAAGAAGCCATAGCCTTACAGAATTCGTTGCCACCAGCAATGAGAATACAAGACATACCACCATTTGACATAATAGTGAAATATGAAAAAGATGGAACACTGTTTAAGGACATAGTGCATAATTGCAAATTTAAGAATAATGGAAGTGAATTGAAACAGAACGAAGGTAAAGTTGAAATAGGTTTTGACATGTGGTGTAGCCACATAAGTTATAACTTGAAATAGGAGTAGCCTGCAAAGGCTACTTTATTAAATTAAACAATAAAAAAAAGTAAAAAATGGAAAAAAATCAAACAGAATTGAAATTGCCAGCAGGAGTATCACAAGATCAAATGGATGTATGGAAAAAGCAATATGGAAAACTAATTGTGGTAAGTATTGAGGATGAAGAAGGACAAGAGAATATTGTAATTTTTAAGCGTCCAACCAAAGATATATTGGCAGCGAGTACAAGAAAGGCAAAAACAGACGAAACAGAAGCGGTGTATTTTATGTATGAAAATTGTGTATTGTCGGCAGATGAAACAGTAAAGAAAGATGATATAATGAAACTATCGGCAGCGACACAATTGGGGGAGTTGTTAGGGGGCTACAAAGTGAAACGAATGAACTACTAAAAGAGCTCGAAATAAACGAAGGAGAAGAATGGGATGAGTGGAGAAAAGGCGATGCGTTGATAAGGCATTACTTGCATATAGAACCACCAAATGCAATAGAAGAATGGTCGGAACTGGTAGCAGAAGCCTTGTGGATAGAAAGAAGAAAACTTAAACAGCAAGTAGAACTAATGAAAGCAGTTTGTGGAACATAATCATTTTTTCTTTTTATCATAAAAGTCATACCAAGAAGCAGGATTTTTTAATTTACCAAAAAGTAAAATGAAAAAAAAAGCAATGAATGTAATAATAAATAAAATCATAACCATATCAACCAAAAATTTTAGTATTGCATATATCATATACTTATTTTTAAAATAAACGAAAAAAAATGGGAAATGTTTCAACAGAAATAACATTTAAGTTAAAGGATTTAGTAAGTTCATCGTTGGGGAAGCTATTTAATGGAATAAATAAAATAACAGAAAATGCGAAGAAATTTGGATTGGAGGGACAGAAGTCGAATAATAAAGTAAAAATGTCGATAGCCGAATTGGAAACAAAACTATCGGAGTTGAAATATAAAAGATACTGGGAAAAAGATACAGAAGAGGTAAAAAAACTTAATATACAAATTCAAAAGACAGAAACAGAAATAAAACAACTAAATAATGAAAGTGAAAATTTAAGTTTAGGTGATAAATTTGGGAAGATAGCATTGAATTTTAATCAAATATCTCAAAGCATAACGAGTTTTGCTGAGGGCTTGAGTCAGATAAACAAGTCAGGAGAAAGTTTTGAGTATATGATGGCAAAGGTCAATACAATGGCAGGCTTATCGAAAGAGGAGTTTGAAAAATTGACCAATCAGGTGAGAGAAGTAGCAGGAAACATAAGCGGAATAAATAGAGAAGACTTGGGACAAGGCTTGTATGATGTAATATCGCAAGGAGTACCAAAAGAAAATTGGATAAGTTTTTTGGAACAGTCGTCGAAATCGAGTGTTGGAGGCATAGCCAATTTGTCGGAAATAGTAAAGGTAACATCGACAATGATAAAGAACTATGGATTGGAATGGGATAAAGCTGGCTATATTCAGGACAGAATACAAAAGACAGTACAGCTTGGAAGTACAACATTTGAGGAGCTGGCAGGAGCATTGCCATCTGTAACAGGTAACGCAGCAACGCTGGGAGTGAAGATAGACGAATTGTTGGCATCGTTTGCGACATTAACAGGAGTATCAGGCAATACTTCGGAAGTATCGACACAGATGAATGCTATATTTAATGCAATGGTTAAGCCAACAAGTGAAGCACAAAAGTTGGCACAAAGTATGGGGGTAGCATTTGATGCTGCTGCTATAAAAAAAGCTGGTGGAATGTTGCCATTTTTGCAACAACTGACAAGCAAAATAGAAGAATATGCCCAAAAAACAGGACAACTACCTGAGAATATATATGCAACATTGTTTGGTTCGGCAGAATCGATGAAGGCATTGTTGCCATTGACCGGAGAATTGGCAGACGATTTTGAGGAAAAAATGAAGCAAATGGTAAATGCCACAGGAACGATAGAAGATGCATATAAAACAATGGCAGATACAAGTGTGAATAAAACACAAAGGTTGCAGAATGCATTGGATAACCTGAAGGATAAAATATTTGGTTTGACAGGAGGCTGGATGCCATTGATAAATGTAGGAACGCAACAAATGGTAATGTTTGGACAGATGTTGCCGGCGATAAATATGTTTGGGAATTTATTGGGCAAAGGAATGTCGAAAATAGCACCATTTGTAGGTAAGATAGTAGGAAGAATGTTACCAGCATTAGGAACAGCAACAACAGCACAAACAGGGCTGAATATTGCAATGTTGGCAAATCCAATTGGTGCAATAATAGCAGGAGTAATTAGTTTTGTCGCAGTAATTGTTTTGCTTGTAAAAAATATGAACAAAATCACAGATTGGTTCAAAAGGCAAAATAAGTTTATGAAAGGTTTTATCGCTATATCTGCAAAAATATTCTCAACAATTTTTCCAATAATCAAAGTATTGATGATACTTGCTTTTGTTATTAGAAAAATTATTGATAATTGGGATTTGATAAAACAAAAAATAATAGAATTTGGACAAAAAGTAAAAGCAATATTTATTGGAATTGTAGCAGTAGTAAAATATTTAGGAGACAAGATAAATAAGATATTACAGCCAATATTTGGTTGGTTCAATAGAGTTTTTACGTCATTTCGAGATGATTTGGTGCGAATGTTTGAATCCATAGGAAATTTTTTTGAAAAGGTATGGGAACGAATAAAAATGAATATTCAAAAACTAAAAATATGGTTTTTGGATATGAAAAATAAGGTAGTGAAGATATTTGTTGAAATGCGAGACTGGATTTTGAACATGTGGGAAAAACTAAAAAGCTCGAATAACTTTTTTATAAAGGCATTGATAGCCCCATTTTTGCTGATTGAAAAAACAATGAATTGGTTGTGGGAAAGACTAAAGGAGTTTTTTGCGTGGTTGGGTAGGTTGGCAGAAAAATTGGGTTTAAAAGATATTGCAAAGACATTTAAAGGAGCATACACAGAAGCCTTGAAAGGAAAAGATAAAGAACAAGAACAACAATCATTAGCACAGAATACAAAGAATAAACAAGGCAGTGTAATAGACAATAATAAAGTATCAAGTACATCTTCACAAGGCTTAAATACAACAATAGGAGGAGGAAATGAAGTAGCAAGAGTTTTTAAGATAACAGTAAATTTTGATCAGAATTTTACTATTAAGCAGGAAAGCGATTACAACAAAGTAAAACAAATAGTTGAACAAACAATAATAGCATCAATACACGATGCAGAAATAATAGCAGGATGATTGGAATAGACATTAGTGCATTATATAAAAACATAGGTATAAATACCGCAGCGTTGGTAAGGTATAAGATACCAGAAGGAAATCAGAATAAAGGCTTCTTGGTATATAATGTGCCAGAAATACAAATAGAAGAGAATAATGTAAGAAGTGTATTGGGGCTACCTGTTATGTTTCCAATATTGTTTAAAGGCGGCAGATATGAAATATATGAAAATGGCGAAGTAAAAGAAATAGATTTGGAAGATTTTTGGCTGCCTGAAACAACTGTATGTACATTTAGGGCACAAAAACAAGCTACACAAACTGTAATTAATGGAGGTAATAGCAGAATAATAGAAGTGTGGAGTGATTTATTGTGGGATATCGAATTTAGAGGAATAATATTGTCTAATGAGATAAAAACAGCTGAAGAAATAACAAAAAAGTTAGTAGATTTTGCAAGGATAAAAGAGGTTTCTGTTGTAGGCGATATATTTAATTGGCTAAAAATAGATAAGATTTTTGTGGAGAATATTGAAATTCAACAACAGCAGGGTTGGGGAGATATATTGACATATAGTATGTCGGCAGTTCAAACACAAGCAACAGAACTTATACTATGATAATGCTTATGAATACACATATAAAAATAGGCAAATTGGAGCTACATCAGGTGGAAAGTGTAAAAATAGAGAGTAGCTGGGAGTTGCTGACAGACAGAGCAGAAATAGTGCTGCCAAGAAGTATAAAATTTGCGAGAAAACTAGACGAATATTTCTTAAAAGGAGATAAAGTGGAAATATATTTGGGGTATAATGGAGAGCTAAATAAAGAGTTTGAAGGCTATATAACCAAAATATCAGTTGATACACCAATAACAGTAGAATGCGAAGATAGGATGTATGAGCTTAAAAAAATAAAAGTAAATAAAATCTTTATAGGAAACCTACAAAAATTAATATCAGAAATAGTTCCTCAAAATATTGTATCAGATGTTGCAGATATAGAACTTGGAGGAATGGTGTTACAAAACACAACAGTAGCGAAAGTAATGCAAGAATTGAAAGATAAATTTAAAATTTATTCTTATTTTCAAAACAGTAAACTTATAGTAGGCAAAATATATACAGACGATAAAAAAGAAGTGAATTATGAAATAGAAAAAAACGTAATAAAAAATGGATTAAATTTTAAAAATAAAGAAGATATTGAAATAATGGTAGTAGCAAAAAGCTATATGCCAAATGGTAAAGTAATGGAAGTAAAATATGGAGATGAAGGAGCACCAGAGACAGAAATGGTGTTTTATAATATAAATAATGAGAAAAAACTGAAAGAGTTGGCAATAAAAGATTATGAAAGAATAAAAATAGATGGATTTGAGGGAGAAATAGAAACCTTTGGTGTTCCTTATGTAGAACACGGTTATATAGCCAACATAAAAAGTACAATGTATAGTGAAAGGAATGGAAGATATTTTATTGATGCAGTAAATACAAGTTTTAGTAGTAATGGTTTCAGAAGAAATATAAAGTTAGGTAGGAGGGCAAATGTATGAATACAAGAGAGGCAATAATAAAAGCAATAAAAAGCCAAGAAAAAATACAAGTATTTTGGGGTATTGTAAAAAAAGTAAATGAACAAGATTGTGTAGTTGAAAGTATGGTCGATGGGTTGGAATACGAAAATACTATGTTTGGTTTGGGAGAAAACATAATAAAACCAAAAAATAATACAAAAGTATTGTGTGGTATAGTGAATAATTCGTTGCCAGCGTTTTTGATATATATTGAAGAAATTGAAACAATTAATTTAATAGCTGATGAAATAACATTTAATGGGAATATAAATTTGGGAGATAAGAATACAGAAAAAGCTGTCAAAGGTGAAAGCCTCAACAATCTGCTACAAGAACTGATTACGCACCTGCAAACCCTCAATGCAACACTAATAAGTTATGGGACAGCACAAGCAGCAGAGTTGCCTGTAATTGCTGCTTCTAATACTGTGTTGGTATCATCAATGGCTGCCGAAACTGCCAAAATTGCTTCTTGGATAGCAAAATTGCAAAATAATTTGAGTAATAATGTAAAACTGAAATAATGAATGATATAATACTAAAAGATTTTGACTTGCTAACAATAAATGGCGATTTTGTAGTTGATAATAGCTATGGGCAGGAAGTTGAAACAATATTAACTCTATCCAAAGGACATCTGAAAAGCGACCCTGTTCTTGGCGTAGATTTGTTGAGATACAAAAATTCAACTATTTCAAAAAATGAAATAATTCAAAGAATTAGATTGAATCTTGAAAGAGACAATAAAAGAATAAAAGAAATTAGAGTGGTAAATAATCAAATAATAATAGAATGAAACCTCTTCCCAACCAATCAATAATAGACATAGCCTTGCAAACAGCTGGTACTGTTGAAGCAGTTTTTGAGCTAATGAAAGAGAATAATTACGAAATAGACTTTCAGAACTCAATACCTGCAAAAACAAACATAAAAATACCTGCTGCATACAAGACAACAGAAAATCAAATTCTAAAATATTTTCAAACTCAAAAAATAGAAATAGCAACTGACTTTCATCAACCAGCACCAGAACTAGAATGGATACTCCAACAAGGTATATGGAATGACACTGGTGTGTGGAAAGATAGCGAATTGTGGAATGACTTCATTGACAATTGGCTTCTTGATGATGGTTTTTGGAACGATGAAGCTTTTTTTATTGATACTTATAATTGGAACGATAACTAAAAAACATAAAAAAAATGGCAATAGACCCTATTCAAAACGGAGAAGGCGGATTAAGTGTCCGCAACAAAATAAATACAAGTTTTCAACAACTTGAACTAAAAGAAAACATAAGTAACAAATCACAAAACGTTGCAGCAGACAGCACAAGCACAACCAAATATCCAGCAGTAAAAGCAATTGTAGATTGGATTAATGGCTTGTTTGAGAAAACTGCAAACAAATCACAAAACGTTGCAGCAGACAGCACAAGCACAACCAAATATCCAGCAG
>CAZQSR010000055.1:0-2973 GCA_964596145.1 uncultured Ignavibacteriaceae bacterium | reverse complement strand
TAAAAGCAATTGTAGATTGGGTTAATGGTTTGTTTGAAAAAACTACAAACAAATCGCAAAACGTTGCAGCAGACAGCACAAGCACAACCAAATATCCTTCAACAAAAGCAGTGAATGATTTTGTTCGAGGAATGGTAGAATTTAACAATTATATACCAACAGGTAATTACAGTGGAGGAGTTGAAGAACTTGGAATTATTGACTTTAATTTTGTAAAAGGCGATGGTTTTTATCAGATTTTTGGGAAAATATATGTAGTTACAGGGGATACAATGGGGCATGTTCAGATTTCGCTACCAAGTGGAATTTCCTCTGGATTTATTCATGGGGTAGCATCAGGGATAACCCAAAATATACATATAAATGGTAGTGGAAACATAGAAATAGCCATTCCTGGTAGATTCGATGGAGACCTAATGCTTCACTGTTGGGGAGAATTGTAATCATTTTCGTGACATCACGAAAATGGTCATGTAAAAAATATAAAAAAATGAAAACAACTGAAGAAATATACAATGAGATAATAGCCGAAAAGGAAAGTGGCAACTATCCAGAACTCGAAGAACTCAACAGTACATCGAAAGTGTCTGTTTGGAGGCTATGGGTATGGATTTTTTCGTTTGCAAGCCGCACAGTTCTTCAATTATTTGAAGACCTGAAAGAATGGATGCAAGACTATTTCAATAGAAAGCAAGTAGGAACTTTGCGATGGTGGATAGATACTGTGAAAGCATTTCAATATGGAGATAGTTTGCAATACATCAATGGTGTATGGAAATATGCTGTTGAAAACACAAGCAAGCAGATAGTGAAACAAGTGGCATTGGAATTGAAGCAGAAAATATTGCTTTTTAAGGTCGCCAAAATTGAAAATGAAAAACTTGCACCATTGGCAGAAGAAGAGCAGGCAGCATTGAAACACTATGTAAATCAAGTGAAACTTGCAGGGCAGTTTATTGATTTGGTAAGTTTATCAGCAGACCGAGTGAAGTTTCAGTTGCGAGTATATTACAATGCACAATACAGCCAATCATCAATTCAGCAGAAAATTGAGGAGAGAATCAACGACTATCTTGCCAATATTGTTTTCAATGGCGAGCTAATTGTTACTCAACTGATAGACCAATTGCAGAAGATTGAAGGTGTATATAATCCTGTATATATTGCTGGTTATTATAGCAATATCAATTACATTGATTGGCAATTGCTACCCGATAATTACAAGTCCCTTTCTGGCTATTTTGAGTTGGAAAATGTTGATATAGAATTTATTCCTTATGTTCAAAATTAATTGGAAATATTACCTTGCCAATTTGCTGCCGCCAATACTACGACAGCCAAGGCAGATAGCGTGGTTGCAAGTCATAACTATTATGCTTCGTAGTGTGTATGAAGAGTTTCAGCTTTTGAAAGAAAGATGGTTCTTCGATATTAATTATACAGGACAGGTTTGTTATTTGGAGAGCAGGTTGAAATTAGTGGATAGTTCAACTCAAATAATGGATGGAACTCTTATTGATACTATTTCACTTTGCAATATCAATGAAGCGTTTTTACCAGTATTTTTCAATAATATTGAAGAAGGAATCGAACCAGCAAGAATGATTAATATCGAAGAACTGCAAGTAATTGCTGATTTTTATATAAAAATCAGCAATATGTCGAAAGCAGAACAAATAAAAAGCATTGTAAATCAATTCAAATTATACGATAAAACTTATAAAATTATACAAAATGAACAAATTATTGACGACTACATCTGGTCAGATGCCAATATATCTTGATGATTTCAGATTTCTCGATGCAATATATCGAGAAGGCATCGAAAATATAGTAAAGACATACGCAAACAACCAAAATTGCATACTATATGGTTGTGAGATTACTAATGTTGCAGGAGGTGTGCAAGTAAACAATGGTGCTATATGGTATCAGAACGAAATGTTTGCCTTTGTTGGAGGAACATTGACAGGAACAGGGATACCTTGTTTCCAGATAGAAGAAATAACACAAAGCCCAAGAATATTTGGCAACGGACAAACACATAATGCACATCTGATAAGACAAATGAAACTTGTCAATGGAACGATAAACAAAATAGCCGATGTGAAAACATTTGCACAACTGGTAAAAGACCATTCCAACGATACAGAGGATTGGATGCCAGTTCCATTTACCACAGGAGATTACTATACTGACCCAACAAACCCTCTACTTTACCGAAAAATAATGAATGGCAAGATGGTACATATAAGAGGTAATTTTTATGTTAAGCCAGATGCCAATTACATGGAATTTGCTTCTATGCCAACAGGCTATAAGCCATCTGTCAGAATTGCAAATGTTGTGCCGCTTGAAGAAGGCACAGCAGGTGAAGGTATTATCTCTATTGATACAGCAGGTTATGTTAGATATAATGGAACATTAGGAACTATTGCAAATGTAAATATAATGTACGCAGTAGATTAAAAAAAGTCTAGCTATTGTTAATAGTTAGACTTTTTTGCATTTTTGGTTTTGCACTCACTGCATTTTTGGTTTTGCCGATTATAAATTACTTTTCCGCCAATTTTAACTGATGTAGTAAATATTTCGTCTGGTGATGCTGTTACAACCTTTGGTGGTGCTATTATCAACTCTTTATTGCAGTTTAAATTTATTGAAAAAATCATCATCAAGACTGAGTAAAAATATATTTTTTTCATGATTTTTTATTTTAATAATTGATTATTATAGCTCCCTTTTTAAGTTCATTACCATAAGTTTTCTGAAATTCTTTTTCTATCTGGTTTTGAAGTGTTGTTATAAAAGTATTTTTATAATTTTCATCAGTATTTATCTGTACAAAAAATGGATTTGTTTTTATGTCTAAACCGCGCTCCTGTGCCAAATCCTGTGCTTGTTTTATTCCTTCTTCTATTTCTTTATATGTTATCTGATGAACATATATTCTCAACACATTTTCTTCATTTA
>CAZQSR010000054.1:0-13609 GCA_964596145.1 uncultured Ignavibacteriaceae bacterium | reverse complement strand
TTTTCCTGTTCATTCTTTGTAATAATTATTGTAGAAATTTTTTCCATTATTTATGCTTCATAATTTGGAATTTCAGGTATCTTTGTCAATCCACAGCCGCCTTGAATAGATATTCTATTTATTTCTGTCTGTTTATTTAAATCATAGATAATAATTTCTGATTTCTTTTCAAAATTATCATCAAATATCAACAAGTTATTTAAAACTGAAAAATTCTTATAACCCGCACCAAAGAATTCTTTAACAATCTTTTGTTCCTTAATTGAATAAACAATTAATGATGAAGTTTGCGGGTTTTGTTCATACAGAGACTCGTTGTTTGGAGAAACATCCAAAGATGAAATAAACAAATAATTTTCATCAGATGTCCAACCAACCTGCTTGAGTTTAAATTTTAATGTACATATGAGATTTTTAGTATTGCGCTCCTTGTCCTGAAAATAGATTTGCTTTTCTTCCTGTTCATTGGCAGAAAGAAAATATTTTCCTGACGGCGAAGAAAGATTATACTTTTCGACTGGTAAGTTTGGATATCCATCTTTGGTCAAGTCATAAGTTTTCTTTTCTGATAATAGTAGTTTTACATCTTTACTAAAAAGTAAAACATTTTGTTCAACGTACTGTGCTATTGTTTTATCTATTGTATTATATAAAACCTGGTAAGTATTTGCATCTGTCCAGTTTGAAAACACCTGTAAACCGCTGCCAATTTTCTGAACAAAACGTACTTTAAATGAATCCTCGACAACATATAATTTAACATTATCGACAAAAGGGAAGACTCCTTTTTTACCATAGGCTGTGGCAGTAAGAAAGAAAATTTTATTTTTATCTTCTGAATAAGATAAGTTAATGACTGACTCTGCTTTGTTAGACCAGAACACCTCGGATTTTTTTTCGTTAAAATCATACACGTACAAACCTGGTCTGTTATTAATCATTCCAACAAAAAGTAAATTTCCAGAAGGCTTTTCATTAATTTCTTTCGTCTCCTTTTTTATGACATTACTTTCTTTCGGTCGATTGCAGCCAATAAACATTGAAATAATAAAAACAGTTATGATAGTTAAATGAAAAAACGATTTAAACATTCTATAATCCTACAAATTTTAATAATAAACTTAGCACCAAGTTGATAAATTTTGCAAAGTAATTCCACAGTGGACTGTAAATAAATATCAATAAAATAAAAGAGCCGTATATACCTAAGTTTTGCAGTGATGCAGTGAATTTATTTGGGAATAAATCAAATAAAATATGAGAGCCATCCAGAGGAGGAATTGGCAAAAGGTTAAAAGCAAAAAGAAATACATTTAAATAAACAGCTAACCACAAAACTCTAATAAAATAATGACTTGTAATAGTTTGATTTCCTGATTTAACAAAAACTGATAAGGTTAAAACAACAATTCCTGCAAGAATAAGGTTTGATAATGGTCCTGCAACAGAAACCAAAGCATCATCTTTAAATTTATCTTTAAAATTATTTCTGTTAACAGGCACAGGTTTTGCCCAGCCAATAATTGCAAATCCAGAAGCAAAAGCCGCAATAGGCATAATTACTGAACCAATCAAATCTATATGTTTAAAAGGGTTTAATGATAATCTTCCTTCTTTTTTTGCAGTATCATCTCCTAATTTAAAAGCAGAGAATGCGTGTGCGAATTCGTGTACTGCTATCGAAATAAAAAACAAAGGCAGAAAGCACAGGAAGATTATAAGTCTTTCATTAACATGAATATTTCCCATTTAACCTCTTGGATGGTACATTTTATGTTCCTGCTTAATAAAGTCTCTGTCAATGTGTGTATAAATCTGTGTTGTTGAAATATCTGCATGGCCAAGCATTTCCTGAACAGCTCTTAAATCAGCTCCACCTTCAAGCAGATGCGTTGCAAATGTATGCCTGAAAGTATGAGGATGAACTGCTTTAACAATTCCTGCCTCTTTAACATATTTGTCAATTATGAACCATAAACCCATTCTTGAAAATTTTGTACCGCGGGTATTAAGAAAAAGATGGTTTAAACTTTTTCCTTTATCAAAAAAAGGACGGCTTTGAAACAAGTAATCGTTAACCGAATTAATTGCACTTCGTCCAATTGGTACAATTCTTTCTTTTGAGCCTTTTCCGAAGACTCTGATTGCTTCATCATCAAGATACAAATCAGATAATTTGATATTTATTAATTCCGAGACTCTTAACCCGCACGCATAAAGCACTTCAAGTATAGCACGATCCCTGATACCATATTTATCACCTGTATTTGGCTTTGCAAAAATTTCATCTATTTCATTTACAGATAAAACTTCTGGAATTTTTTTGGATAGCTTTGGAGGAGAAATTTTTTCAATTGGATTTGTCTGAATATAAGCAGACAATAAAAGGAAATTAAAAAAACTTTTAATTGAAGAATAATATCTTGCGGCAGAAGTATCGGTCAGACCAATTTCTTTAAGTACTTTAAAAAATCCAGCTAAATGAATATGGGTAATATTATTTAAATCATATACCTGTTCTTTTTCAAGATATGAAAATAAAGCTGTTATATCATTTTTATAAGCATTTATTGTATTATCTGACAAATTTCTTTCAAGTTTAAGTAACGAAAGATATTCTTTGAGAAAAACAATAAAGCTTTCATCAATTTCTCTCAATCGCTTTTTTCCATTTCGTCTTGTTTCGGATATCTTATCCTTCTATGATGATGTCCGAGTAAAATGCTTATAAAAGTTTCTTTAACCTTATTGATATCATTAAACGTCATTGGTGATTCATCAAGCTGACCATCATCAATTCTAAGATTGATCAGATTAGTAATAAGGTTTTCAACTTTTTCAATATCCGGTTCTTCAATTGATCTTACTGCTGATTCGCAAGTATCTGCAAGCATAACAATTGCTGTTTCCTTTGTCTGCGGTTTGGGTCCTGGATACCTGAAATCATCTTTAATAACTTTATCTTCACCATAAAGTTTCTTTGCTTTCTCATAAAAATAACTAATAACCGTTGTTCCATGATGCATCGGAATAAAATCTATAATCTCCTGTGGAAGTTTATACTCTTTTGCTAATTCAATTCCTTTACGAACGTGATCTCCAATTATTTTAACACTATCTTGGGGAAGCAATTTTTCATGAAGATTTTCTTCATCAAGTTGATTTTCCACAAAGTATTGTGGAGTAATTGTTTTGCCAACATCATGATAATAAGCACCAACTCTTGCAAGTAAAGCATTTGCCCCGATTGTTTCTGCAGCACTTTCCGCAAGGTTTCCCATTGTTAAAGAATGATTAAAAGTTCCGGGTGCTTTCCGTGCAAGCTCTCGCAATAGCTTTCGATCAAAGTTTGATAATTCAAGCAAAGTCAAATCAGTTGTTAAATTAAAAATCTTTTCAAAAAATATCAGCAGTCCGTAAGTAAGCACAGGACTGATAAGTGCATTAATAGTCGCAGCCGATAAATCCATAAATATTTTATTCCATGTTTCAAATCTTTCAAGTCCAAAAGCTAAAATGGTTATTCCATATCCAACCAGAATAAAAAGAAAAGAACGAAATATCTGTGTTCTGTTTTTTATATCTCTAACCGTATAAACAGAAAAAGCACCGGCAACAAGATTCATTACAACAAAACTATAGTCGTTTCCTCTTAATGCTCCGGTTATTAATGATAATATTACTGTTGAATAAAAACCTATTCTTGAATCAAATATAATTGTTATTAACATAGCAGCCGTTGGAATGAATATCAAGAACCGCAACGAATCATTTAATTCAAGTTTGTAAATAAAATATGTAACAAAGCAGATTAATAATATGAGCAGAGCAAAGACCAGAAGTTTAAAATTGTTTTCGTAAATCTTCTTTCTGAAAAGATAAATGTAAATACTTAATAACAACAATAAAGAAAGAATATGAAAAAATTTCCCAATCCCTTGCAAGATTAATTCACCCGAACCTAGATTTTCTCCTTTTGCTAACTGGTATGATTCGATTTTTTGTTTAATCTCATTTGTAACTCTATCGTGCTTAGCTATTATTCTTTCATTCTCATTTACAATTCCGATATATTTTGAAACTTTATTCTGAGTAATAACAATTTCTTCACGAGTTAATTCAGAATTATATTTTATGTTGGGACTGATAAAATGAACTGCATATTCCAGAGCAGATTTGATAGTTTCTTCTCCGGACAATTCTCTCATAAAAAGAATGTTTAGTTTTTCTTTGGAGGCAGAATAATCAAGGTAATTCGTCTTCGGCTCAATGATATCGATATTCCCTTTGCGCACTGCAATACTATCTTTTGATATTTGTTCGTAAGAAATGTTTAAAATTCCCTGATCGTATATAACAGTAACTGCTTTAAGAATTTCTTCTAAAAAATTTCTTAAACCATTTTGAGGTGAGTTTTTATTTCCTTTTTGTCTTAGCTCTCTTAAAAGATTATAGGTATTTTTAGAAAGGAAGGTTGGATTTTCAAAACCTTGTTTTCCGGCAGCAAGATCACTATCAATTAATGCAATAATAAAATTATTATATTTTTTTAATGAATCAAGATTGTAACTGGTAAGTCCATTGTCTCTTTTAAATATTGGATATACGCTTTCCCGCGCAAGTTCTAATTCTTTTCTGTATTGTTCATTATCTTTCATTACGGGAAAACTGAATGGAGCAATAAGATCATCCATAATCCAGATTGTACCAACTGCAACTTCAGCTTCAAGAGATTCTCCTTTTGGAAACATGAATACAATCAACAAAGTTGTTATGATAAGAGTAATTATTTTTACTCTCAAACTCGTTTTTAATTTATTCATATTCATATAAATTAATTTCGTTTTGCTTTTAACACCATCTCAAGAAATTCAGCCACTCCATCTTCATTATTTCCTTTTGTTGTAACCAGATCAGCAGAATATTTTAATTCAGCAACGGCATTATCGAGAGCAATTTTAATTGCTTTGGTTTCAAACATCGATTTATCGTTATACCAATCGCCAATCACAACAGTTTCTTTTATATTGATCTTAAGATATTTAATTAGTCTTAATAATCCCGTAGCTTTTGTAGAGCCTTTTTTTCTAACCTCAAGATAATAAATTCCTTCGTTAGAATGAGATTTATAATAATTTGTAGTTAAACCAAAAGTGTAAGGAAAATTAAGTCTTTCATTGACAAATTTAAGATTATCCTTATAATCACTCATCATTACTATTTCCAATGTATTGGAAAAATAATTCTCATATCTATTAACCTGCTCAAATCTTGCTCCAAATTTATCAGTAAGGTCAGGAACTACCGAGTTATCTTCAGTATAATAAATTGCATCAGCATGACAGAGAGCAATTTTTAACAAATATTTATCAGCATACATTAGCGCTTTCCGAACGTGTTTTTCATTAATAAACGATTCGAAAAGGACTTCTCCATCTGGATAGTTTTTTATTAATGTGCCATCTAATGAAATTAGCGGAGTAATGATATCTAATTGTTCAGCATATTTAATAATTGCAGAATGAAGTCTGCCTGTTGCAAACGAAAAGCGAACTCCTAATTTTCTTAATTCTTTGATTAATTTAAATGACGCTTGCCCAACTTCACCATATTCATTTAACAACGTTCCATCAAGGTCAAAGACAATAAGCTTAATTTTTTTTAAGATATCCTTACTAATCATTTTAATTTCCTAAAGTTTCCCATCCGCGTTTATTCATTCCATAATAAATAATAAAACCAAAAACGCTTCCTGCTACTAAGAAAATAACTCCGATTAATGAATCGCCTAAAATTATCTTTCCAAATCCAAACAAGAAAGCATAAATCATTAATACACCACAAAACCAGTTAACTATATTAAACAAGCCATCTTTCTGGGGAATAATGTCTGTTGCTTGTTTTGCAATTGGTCCCCAAAGTTTAGGATTTGGTTTAACTCTTCTATAAAATGATAATAGTTTTTCTGTCGGTTCTGGGCGAGTTAACATTGTAACTAAAAGCCAGACAAATGTAGTAACTAATACCGTGATCAAAAGAAGATGAGCAAAATCAACCGGGTTTTCTTCTTTATAATTAAACCCAAATTGAAGAACAAGAGAAGTAACAAAAGCAGCAATCATTGCAGATATTTCACTCCAGGCATTAATCCTCCACCAAAACCAACGTAGAATATAAACCAATCCTGTTCCTGCTCCAAGAGCCATTAAAAATTTCCAGGCACTGGCAATTGAATCCATATAAAAAGTAACTATTGCAGAAAGAATCATTAAAACCATCGTAACCAGCTGAGACATATTTACGTAATGTTTTTCATTCTTCTGTTTAACATATCTCTTATAAACATCATTAATAATATAACTTGCACCCCAATTTAATTGCGTTCCAATGGTTGACATATAAGCAGCAGCAAAAGCGGCAAGCATTAAACCTCTTAGATAAGCAGGAAGATCTGAAATTAAAATTCTTATATATCCCGATTCAGGATCTGCTTGAAATTGAGGATCATTATTAAATCTTAAAACCGCAACAAGCGCTACAATAATCCATGGCCAAGGACGAACAGCATAATGAGCAATATTAAACCAGAGAGTTGCAAGAAGTGAATGCTTTTCATTTTTAGCACAAAAAATTCTTTGAGCAACATAACCACCACCACCCGGTTCAGCACCAGGATACCACGATGCCCACCAGTTTACTGCAATGAATACAAAAAAAGTAATCATTGGCATCCACGTCGAATTTACATCCGGAACAAATGAAAGGATAGAACTTGAAGGGTCTCTTGTTTTATCTATTTCATTTAACCCTGATAACAATGAACTCATCCCTCCACTTGCATTGACTGCAAATACAGCAAGTAAAATTACCATTCCCATCTTTAAAACAAATTGAAAAAGGTCCGTCCAGAGAACCCCCCATAAACCGGATAAAGTTGAAATAGAAGCAGTAATAAACATAATGGCAATAGCGATTAAAAGAGCTTCAAATTTTCCAATTCCCAGAACAGACATCATGATTTTTACAATAGCCAGATTAACCCAACCCATAATAATAAGATTGATCGGAAGTCCGAGATATAAAGCTCTAAATATTCTTAGAAATGCTGCTGGTTTACCACTATAACGAATTTCTGCAAATTCAACATCAGTAAGAACCCCCGCACGCCTCCATAATTTAGCATAAAAAAACACAGTTAACATTCCACTGAAAACCATACTCCACCAAATCCAGTTACCCGCAATACCATTTTTGGCAACTAGTCCGGTAACAACAAGTGGAGTATCAGCAGCAAAAGTAGTAGCAACCATAGAAGTTCCCGCCAGCCACCATGTGACATTCCGGCCAGAAACAAAGAAATCACTTACACTTTGTGTGGCTCTTTTTCTTAGGTAAAGTCCAACACCTAAATTAAATATAAAATAAAGTGCAATTACAATCCAATCAATTAAAGTTAACTGCATAATAAGAACTCCGGTAACAATTTAAAAAGAAAGCTGAGGTTTATTTATTAAAGATAATACGGGAAATATTTCCCACTAAAATAGTTGTAGCACACCCAATAAGAGTATGCCATGTAAAATCAATTTTTGTAAATATAAGCACAATTACCATTGCAAGTAAGCCTGCAATAAAACCAGTATAAGCATTCATCTGGTTTGTCTTTTTGAAAATCAATCCAAGGAAAAAAGTTCCTAACAATCCGCCATAAGTAACAGATGCGATCTTCAATCCCAGTTCAACCACGGGGTTTTTAGTATCTGTAAACAACATTGCTCCACCAATAAGAACAATACCCCAAAAAAGAGTAAATGCTCTAGACCACCAGATTTCTTTTTTAGCATCAATATTTTTTCCTCTTGATGAAGACTTAAAAAGGTCAAGATAAGTGGATGATGCAAGAGAACTGATTGAGGAAGACAATGTTCCCATAGCAGATGCAAGTACACCAGCAATTACTAATCCAGTTAAACCTACAGGTAAATTTTCAATAATAAATTTTGGAAAAATTTCATCTGAAGTTGTAAGTCCAAGTTCTTTAAAAGGAACTCCATTGTAAAAAGCGTAAAGACATAGTCCTAAGAATAAAAAGAAAGCAAATTGAATCACAATGAATGTAGCATCAAGCATTAAAGCCTTTTGACTTTCCTTTTTTGATTTGCAGCCAAGCAATCTTTGAACTAACAGTTGATCAGTCCCGTGTGAAGCCATTGTAAGAAAAGTTCCACCAAGTAATCCACCAGCTAAAGTATAAGGTGAAGATAGAAACTCATAAAAACTGTTTCCGATAAAGAAATTAAAAATCTGGAATTTATTTTCTCCATTCATAAAAGCATAATTATAGACGTCGTTAATGCCATTTGGAAGGTGATTAAGAATTAGCATCATCGAAATAAAAGCACCACCAAGATAAATAAACAACTGCACTACATCCATCGCAACAACCGCTTTAAGTCCCCCAACATAAGTATAAATGAGCGTAAATATTCCAATTATCAAAATACTTGTGGGATAATCAAATCCTGTAATTATGTGAACGGGAATAGCAGTAGCAAATAATCTTACACCGCTTGCAAGAACTCTTGTGGTTATGAAAACAGTTGAAGTAAATTTTCGAAGAGAAAGCCCGAATCTTTTACCTAAAAAGTCATATGCTGTTTCAAGATTTCCTTTGTAGTATGCCGGAATGAAAATTATACTTACCAGAAGTCTTCCAATAAAATAACCTATGGCAACCTGTAAAAAAGCCATATTACTTTTATATGCAAGTCCTGGAATGCTGATAAAAGTAAGCGTACTTGTCTCACTTGCAACAATAGAAAAACCAACTGACCACCAGCTCATTTCTTTTCCACCAAGGAAATAGTCCTTTGCTGTTCGTTGTCTTTTTCCTATTACTATTCCACTTACTGTTACACCAACGAGATAAACAATAATGATAAGATAATCAATAAAAGAGCTGTTCACTACTAATTTTCTTGTAATTCTTTTATTGCATCATCAACGGAATCTGACAGCGTTAACACTCTATCAAGCTGCGTAATACTGATAAGTTGTCTAATTTTCTCGGAAGGAGAAATAACTCTCAGGTCGCCTCCGTTTCCGTTAATTAAACGATTTGCAACCAGCAAAGCACTTAAACCAGAACTATCACAGGATTCAACCTCGGTAAGATCGATTATTAATTTCGTCTCGCCTTCAACTTTAAGCAGCAAAGTGAATTCAGCTTTTACCAGACCTGAAATATTAGCATCAAGTTTTTTCTCGTTCAACTTGAAGATAATGATGTTGTTGATATGTTTTGTTTCAAAATTCATAATACATAATTATAAAAACATTTGTAAGCAATTTAAGAAATTTTTATAAGAATTTTCAGCATTATCTCCGGCAGAAAACTGAATATCATAAAATAAATCTGATTGCTTTTTGTTAAATCCTATAAAATAGGTTGCGTTTACATATTTTGTGCATATTGAAAGGAATAAATTTTCTTCTTTATTAAGATCAATCAGCACATCATAATTATTTTTCTTTAACTTTATTTTAAGATTTTGTTTTGGTAATCCCAGCTTATTTTTGTCTGAAGAGAAATATTCTTCAATTTTTATATTAAAAGTGTTATAAAAAAGATGAAGCACCGAATTATTTAAAAACAAAGTAACATCTTTGTGTAATGAAGAAAGATATTCTGCAATTTTTATAGCAGATTTAAAATCCTGTTCAACTTCAGGCATAATTACCAATATTTTTTTAGAATGTCCCAGAAAGCCATTAAAAACTTTTACTGATTTATTCCTCTTAAGCAGTTTAGAAATAACTTTGTATTTTATTTCGTCTATCATTCAGCCGTATTTTCAATAAGTCTGGTAAATTCGTCTTCAGAAAGAATTTTTATATTGAGTTCTTGAGCTTTTTTCAATTTAGAACCGGCAGACTCTCCTGCAATTACAAAATCAGTTTTTTTCGTAACTGATGATGTAACTTTTCCACCAAAATTTTTTATGATATCCGAAGCATCCTCTCGCGAATATTTTTCTAATGACCCGGTTAAAACAAAAGTCTTATTGTAAAAGAAATTCTCTTTAATTTCTTTTTTTGATGAAGTAAAATTTAGTCCAGCAGATTTTAGTTTTTCTATAAGCAACAGATTATTTTTTTCATTAAAAAAATTTTTTATGCTTCTGCTAATGCTTTCACCAATCTCATGAACTGATTGAATTTCTTCTTCGGTAGCCGTTATTAAATCATCAATAGAATTAAAATGCTCAGTAAGTTTTTTTGATACACCCGCTCCAACATATCTTATACCAAGAGCAAATAATACTTTTTCAAATGGTTGATTTTTGCTTTTTTCAATGGCAGCTAACAGATTATCAATACTTTTTTCTCCAAGTCTTTCAATCTTAATTAACTCATCCCTGTGCTTTTTTAAATCATAAATATCTGCATAAGTTTTTAGATATTGTAACTCTACAAAAAGATTAACTAATGATTCTCCTAATCCCTCAATATCCATTGCACCACGAGAGGCAAAATGTTCTACTCTTCCTTTTAATTGACCCGGACATTCACAATTCTCGCAATAATAGGCAACTTCTTCAGAAGGTTTAAATAAAGTCGCTTTACAAACCGGACATTTTTCTGGTGGTAATACAATAACCGAATTTGTTTTTCTTTCTTGAATTACTACTGAAACAATTTTCGGAATTACATCTCCACCCTTTTCAATTACAACTTTATCACCTATTCGGATGTCTTTTCTTTTTATTTCATCATAATTGTGCAGTGTTGCCCTGCTTATAGTAGAGCCTGCGAGAAAAACTGGTTCTAACTCTGCTACAGGAGTTACAGCTCCGGTTCTTCCAACCTGCCAGGTAATATTGTTTATTGTTGTAATTTCCTGTTTTGCTTTAAACTTAAAAGCAACCGCCCAGCGAGGAGACTTTGCAATGTTTCCAAGTATTTTCTGATACTTAATGGAATTAACTTTTATAACAGCACCATCAACTTCAAAAGGAAGGTGATCTCTTTCGTTCTCAAATTTTCTACAAACCTGAAGCACCTCTTTAATTCCTTTACAAAGTTTATATTCTTTATTGACACGAAAACCTAAATCTGAAAGAATTTCAAGATTTTCAAAATGCGTTTGAAACTCTTCTTTTTCTGTGAGTAAATAGTAAACAAAAATATTTAGTGGTCTTTGCGAAATTATTTTAGGATCCTGAAGCTTTATTGTTCCAGCAGCAGTGTTGCGTGGATTGGCAAAAATTTTTTCTCCTTTTTTTTCTTGCTCAAGATTAAGTCTTCTAAAATCTTCTAATGTAATATATATTTCTCCGCGAACCTCAATATCAGAAAAGTCATAGGAATATTTTTGCAAATTTTTCAATATTAATGGAATTGAACGAATTGTTTTAATATTATTTGTAACTTCCTCACCAATATTTCCATCTCCACGCGTTGCAGCGGTTTTTAATTTTCCATTAACATAATTTAAGCTTACCGATACACCATCAATTTTGTATTCAACCACGTACTCTACCTCTTCATCAACAGAGAGTCCTTCTCTTACTCGTCTATCAAAATCTATTAATTCTTTTTCACTGTAAGTGTTGGATAAACTTAGCATTGGAAATTGATGCTTAACGGGTTTAAACTCTTTTGTTAAATCTTTTCCTACTCTTTGCGTTGGTGAATCATCTGAAATTAATTCGGGATTTTCCTGCTCAAGCTTTTCAAGTTCTTTGTATAATTCATCGTACTCCCTATCGCTTACAGTAGGCTCTGCAAGCACATAATAATTATAGTCGTGCTGATTAATAATTTTTCTTAATTCAGAAATTTTTTTTTCAACGGACTCGTTCACTTGAATCTCTTACAGAAGTTGAAACTTGTTCTAAATATTTCACGCCATTTTTATCAATAACTGCACGGGTAACTTTTTTCCCTTTTTGATTTATTTCTATTGCTTGATTATTTAGCTTTACATTTAATCCACCTGCATTACCAATAATAAGGTTAAAAGTATTGGCTGCTTTTATTTCAAGCTCTTTATTTTTATATAAATAAAATTCTCTTGTATCTATTCCATCAAAAGTAACTTTAAGCCAGGAAGAATCATTGGCTTTAAAAAACAAGACTAGACTATCTGAAGGTAAAACCTGGTTGCCAATTGTATCAACAACCGGTTCTTCTACAAATCGTTGTTTGTTTTCCTTTATTACTTCCTCAATGGGGGTTTCAGTTACAATCTCTTCTGTCCCTGATTTATAAAACACAAAGTAAATTATTAAAATGACTGAAGCAATACCAGCTACGCCAATAATAGCAAGCAGAATCGGATTAGATTTAAATATTGAAGAACGTTTTATTTCCGGATTATAAGGTTCTTCTACTGAAATGGTTTTCGAATGATATGCTGGTTTTTGAACAATTGGAACCGGTTCCTGAATTTTTACTGGTTCTGGCTCTTCAGGTTGATCTATTGGTTTACCTTCTTTTGCAAGTAAGTATTTTTTAATTATCAATTCTTCATTCAGCCCAACCATTCTTGCATATTCTTTAATAAATGCACGCAAATAAATATCCGGAAGAAAAGAGAAATCTCCTTTTTCCATTTGATGAAGAAACTTCAAATCAATTTTTATTTTTGCTGCAACTTGTTCGGGAGTAAGCGATGCATTTTCCCTTGCCTGCTTTAACTCTTCAGCTAATTTATCAAACATAAATATCCATTATTAATAAATTCTTTTTAGTTTCGCTGCAAATGCTCCATCCATCTTATGTAAATGTGGTAAAGTCTGTAAGCAACCATTTTCATCAATCATTTCATCAGGAACAATTCCCGACAATGATTCTAAAACAAAATTAGGATTTTTTTTCAGGAATTCATCAACTATACCAAAGTTTTCCTCCGGTTCAATTGTGCAGGTGCTATAAACAATTATACCGCCGACCTTAATTAATGTCGAAGCCTTTTCAATAAGTTGGGATTGCAATACATTTATCTGGTGAATATCAATTAGTTCTTTTTTCCATTTTATATCAGGCTTTTTTGAAAGTGTTCCCAGCCCTGAACAAGGAACATCCGCAAGAATTCTATCGAAAAGTTTTTCGTCAGAATATTCCAGAGCATCAACACAAATAGTTTTTACGCAGTTAATGCCAAGTCTTGCCATATTTTTTTCTAAATTATTTAAGCGACTTTCAAAACGATCGATGGCAATTATTTCTCCATCATTATTTATCAATTCGGCAATATAGGATGATTTACCGCCGGGAGCGGCACAAAGGTCAAGAATTCTCATGCCAGGTTTTGCATCAAGAATTTTAACTGCAAAACCTGTACTTTCATCCTGAATATTAAAGTATCCCTGTGAATAATACTGCCACTGTGAAATATTGGATAGATTATGCAATCTAACAAAGTTATTGTTGTATTTGCATTGAGAATATCTAAGATTTACTTCTTCCAGTAACTTATAAAAAATCTCATTATCAGTTTTCAATTTATTTATTCTCAAAGTAATGAAAGGTCTTTCATTATTAGCAAAGAGAAGATCCTCGATGGCTTGTCTGTCAAATTTGTTTAGCCACCTTTTTATTATCC
>CAZQSR010000053.1:4850-13858 GCA_964596145.1 uncultured Ignavibacteriaceae bacterium | reverse complement strand
AAGGAAATCTTTTAAATTTTGACTCCGAGTTTATGCGTAAACTTTTCTTTGAAGTCACTTATTTTAATTATATGATTCACGATGAAATTGTTCCATTTGTAATTAGCCAGAAGACTTATTTTCGTAATGCGGCAAAGACAAGCAGGGAAGGAGTGGAAATTGGTTTTAAGAGCGAACCGTTTGAAGAAATTGAACTTGTAATAAATTATACTATTACAAATTTTAAGTATAAAGATTATAAAACAACTGTCTATTCTCCCTCAGGAACAACAATTGAAGATTACACTGGAAACTTTGTACCATCTGTGCCAAAAGGAATTTTTAATTTCATCCTTGCTTATGAGTTTGAAATGTCAGAAGAAATTTCCGGTTTGTTAATCTGGGATTGTGATTACATTGCTAAGATGTATGTTAACGATAAAAACACTGCTTCTTCTTCTCCTTATTTTTATGGAAATGTTATGGCGGGAATAAATTACTCTGATGATTTTATTAACTTTATTATTTTTGCGGGTGCTGGAAATATTTTTGATAAACGTTATTCAAGTTTTATTAACATAAATGAATATTACGGAAGATATTTTGAAACAGGTGAACCAAGAAATATTTATGGTGGACTTACTTTAAGTTATAAGTTTTAATTATCTATGAAATCTTTTATTTGTTTTCTTTTGATTCTAACTTTAGAAGTATTTACTCAGGTTAATTCATTCAGAATATTTCCTGGTAGTGTAACGCAAACCGAACCTGTAGTGGCGGTTAGTCCGGTTAATCCTTTGTTTATGTTTGTAAGCGGGGTAACAATTAATACTTCTACAAGCTTTAGAAGCGAAGGGGTTTATATTACTACAAATGGTGGCTTAAACTGGTTTGGAAGCGATACCTGCACCGGCAATCTTATAATCAATCACGGTGGTGATCCTGCAGTTGCTATTGCTCCGGATGGAGATTTAATTCTTACACATATTGGCTCGCTTTATCCCGGTGTGTATAGTCATTACTCAACAAATCTTGGTGTAAACTGGTCATCAGCTTCTACTATTTCTAATCTTCAGCCGGAAGATAAAGGCTCAACCATAATTGATAACAACCCTTCCAGTCCTTTTTACGGGAGATTGTATTCAATCTTTGTAAATCTTGTTACCCCGTTTCCTGTTAGAATTTCTACAAGCACAAATAAAGGACAAAACTGGACAACTCCTTTAGTGATAAATCCAAGTCCTTTAAGCAGATGTTCCGGAGGCACAATTGCAACCGCAAAGAATGGAACCGTCTATTCTTGCTGGGCAGGTATGACTTCCGCCTCTCCTTATTATGAAGATTATGTTGGCTTTGCTTCTTCTTCCGATGGTGGCGTGAACTGGTCTGTTAATCAAAATATTTTTGATGCAAATGGTATTACAGGCACTTTATCATCTAAGGGGAACATCCGTGTTAATGGTCTTCCTTCAATTGAAGTTGATAACAGCGGCGGAACAAGAAATGGCTGGGTATACATTGTTACAACTGATATTAATTTATCTCCTGCCGGCACCGACCCCGATATTGTTTTGCATCGCTCAACTGATGGAGGTGCAACCTGGAGTGCAGGAATAAGGGTAAATCAGGATGCACTTAATAATGGCAAGATTCAATATTTCCCTTCAATAACTATTGATTCTACTGGCGGGATTAATATTCTTTTTTATGACGATAGAAACACTTCTGCAGATTCTGCCGAAGTTTTTCTTGCTCGTTCTACTGATGGCGGCAACACCTGGAAAGAGTTTCTTATAAGCAATCACAGGTTTAAACCTAAACCAATTATTGGTGGTTCATCTAACTACCAAGGAGACCATATTGCGGTTGCTTCCATTGGTAAGAAGATTTTTTGTTTCTGGATGGATGATTTTTCCGGTTTATATCAAATTTGGTTAGGCGTATTTGACTTTTCAACCAATCCTGTTGATGATGGTCTATTGAATAGTGTGAATTCATTCTCTTTAGAGCAAAATTACCCCAATCCCTTTAACCCTTCTACAAAGATTAAATACCAAATTGCTAATGAAGGCTATGTTTCTCTTAAGATTTATGACATCCTTGGAAATGAAATAAATACTTTAGTAAATCAACACACTAAGCCCGGTCTTTACGATGCAGAGTTCTTTGCGGAAAATATGCCGGCAGGTGTTTACTTCTATTGTTTGAAAACGGAAGGATTTGTAGAAACTAAAAAAATGATTTTGCTTCGTTAGAAAATATACATATTGTCTAACGACAAGGACAGGTGCGGTGATAAAGATTAGTATGTAGATTATTTAATAGTTATTCACAACCCTTGTAACTCGAAACGCAGTTTCGAGAAACTTCCAGAAAGAACATTCATCTATTAACATAAGGAGGTCATAACTTAATTAAAGTTAAATACATAACTGATTCTTAGTCATTTGAAATATGTTTAATCTCCACTTGTTGAAATTAATAGTTTAATATTTTTTTATTTTATGAAAGATTTTGCTTGACTTTCTGTTTTTTTTTCTTTTGCAACGGAAATATCCACCGATGGGTTGTACAGAGCATTAATTCTATTTTTTTTAGACTATGGAGATATTTGAAGTAACTTTTTAATTAATATAAAACATCAGCTAAATAATAAGGGAGAAAATATGTATCCCGATTATCTTAAAACTATTAAAAGAAAGAGTAAAAAAGAAGAAAAGCCAAACAAGGAAAGAGATAAAAGTGAAATAACAAACAAAGATTCCAAACTAACCATTGAACCAATAAGCAAACAGGAAATGTTTGTCCCTAACCACACCCCCGGGCAAGAGTAACCCTATGTCTGTAATAACACCACCAAGAACTGACAATTATGTAACTGGCAAAAAATTTTTAATAGAAAAATGAGTAAAATTAAAAACGAACTGTTATAATTTATCTGTGAACTATGAAAAAATGGATTTAATGAAAACTAAACCAAAATTATACTTAATAAAAACCATTTCACTTTTACTGATATTTACTACACTATTTGCAGGCTGTTCATCGACAATAGTTAAAATGGAAGGAGAGACAACCGAACAATACCACAAACGTATAAACGAGCTTTGCAAAGAAGAAAGTAATTTTACAATTCTAACAATAGAGGGTAAAGAATACAGTGCTGACAAAATAAACCTAACCGTAGATAACCTTAGCTTTAATGAATTCTGGTCGGATTCTCTCTGTTCATTTTCCCCTAATGATATTAAGACAATCCATTATTCGGAAAATTGGGTTGGAAATGGAATTTTGTGTTCAGGAATTGGATTAGGGAGTTCGATACCCTTATGCTTTTTCTTAGATGCATTTCCTGAGTATTTAACACTTCTTGGGATTTTTGGATTAATTATTGGGTTTGTTATTGGTGCATTTACGACCCAAAACATAATCATACCAATAGAATCGGAGTAATGAAATGAAACGAAGGACTTTTTTCTAATAATAATTTTATCAAATATTATCCTACCTCATGGGCAAGGCACCCATCAATATTTGGTAAGGCAAGCTTACGCACTTTTTTAAAGATTATTATGGAGTAGATATACCCGTTATGTCAGACCATGTTGGTGCTGGAGAAACTGGCAATGGTGGATATTTTTGGCAGAAATGCCAGTGAGTTATCAAGCGGAGTGTACATATACTCGCTCGTAACCGGTGAGTATAAGAAAACAAATAAAATAATATTGATAAAATAAAACCGCACCTCTTGCACCCTTTCTTTACAAAAGAGAGGGCTAGGGTGGGTTTAAAAGATTTCTAATTTGACAATTAAATCGTTAACAAAAAGACAAATCTCAAAATAAATCTTAACCTATTAACTCTAAAAATAGTTTTCTATTTCAATCCTCAAATAAAAAAATAATTTTTTTTTAAATTTTTCTTGCCTTATTGTATGTTTTACCTTAATTTTGTGGTGTAGTGGGTAAAAGTGGTAGAAAATCCCATGAAATTATTAAGGAAAGAAATTGTTTAAAGGACATTTTGTACATACTCTGGACGCAAAAGGAAGATTAAGTATTCCTGCAAGACTGCGTAAATACATATCTGCAGAAGCAGATAACTCATTTGTAATGATTCAAGGAATCGACAGATGCATTGATTTATATCCGAAAGATAACTGGTTGTTGATTGAAGAAAAATTGAAACAACTGAATAATTTTGATCAGAAGCAGCAGCGTTTTCTTCGAATCATTCTTCAAAATGCACACGAAGATAAAATGGATGGGCAGTTCAGGATACTAATTCCACAAACTTTATTACAGCATGCAAAAATTGAAAACGAAGTTCTTCTGCTTGGAACTCTTAAGAAAATTGAGTTGTGGAATCCGAAATATTATGAAGAGTATCTCGAAAATTCATCAGAGACCTTTGAACAAATTGCACAGGAAGTAATGAGAATCTGATGAATGATTTTCATCAGCCTGTTTTATTAAAGGAATCATCAGATTTCCTTGTAAACCAAAAGCAGGGATTTTATTTTGATGCCACTATGGGGTTCGGGGGACACTTAGAAAAGTTCTTAAATATATTGAGTCCGGATTCTACCATTGTATCGACTGATGTTGATGCTTTTGCATTCAACAGTTGTAAAGAAAAATTCGGTAAGGATAAAAGAGTTAGACTTTACAACTTCAATTTTACAAAAATCGATGTTATATCTAAAATTGAATCGATTAAAGGTTACAACGGTATTTTTGCTGACCTCGGTGTCTCATCTTTTCAGATAGATGATCCTTCCGAAGGTTTTACTTTTAGAACTCAGGCTCCACTTGATTTAAGAATGGATAAGACAAAAAAAATAAGTGCCGCAGATCTGGTTAATACTTTAACGGAAGAAGAATTGGTAAAAATTCTTTTCCAGTACGGTGAAGAAAAAAACGCAAAAAAGATTGCAAGAAGAATTACAGATACAAGGAAAATTAAACCAATAAAAACAACTTTAGAATTAGTAGAATTGATAACTAAAATTACACCGCAAAAATATTTAACAAAAACTTTGTCAAGAGTTTTCCAGGCTATCCGGATTGCGGTAAATGACGAACTTGAAAATCTGAAATTGTTTTTGAATAAAGCAGTCGATTTGCTTTTACCCGGCGGAAGACTTGTTGTTATTTCTTATCATTCTTTAGAAGACAGAATTGTAAAAGATATTTTTAAGTATGAATCTTTAAGTTGTATCTGTCCGGCAGATTTTCCTGTTTGCAGATGTGACAAATTTAGCACGATAAAAATACTTACTAGAAAACCTGTTACTCCTTCTCCTGAAGAAATAAAATCAAATAACCGGGCAAGAAGTGCAAAATTAAGAGTTGCAGAAAAAGTATGAATTATAGCTACAAAACATCTATATGGAAAACTTTCTTAGCAATTTTCACTGTAATGATTTTCATTCTATCGTATGTAGGACTAAAGTTAAAAATTGATTCGATGAAAAAAGAAATCGTAATTCTTAATGAGAAACTTGCATTATTAAATGACAGCAAAACAGGACTTATAGCCAGACACCAGATACTGACATCTGAAGAAAGAATTACAACTATAGCAATTAATGAACTTGGACTGGATTATTACCACGCTGTTCCGATGGTAATAAAAATTGATAAAGAAGAAATTGAAAAAATTGAAGACCTTATAAATAAAAAGTATGAACATCAATAGATTACTTATAGTGCTTGTATTTATTGTCGCAGTGTTTTTAGCACTGGCAGCAAGGTTATTCAATTTACAGATTCTTAAAAGTGAAGAATTAAAATATTTTGCACAACGCCAGCAGACAGCAACAGAAACAATTCAACCTGAAAGAGGGCTGATATACGATCGGAACAATGTTTTATTAGCTTATAGCAGAGATGACATTACTTTTCTTGTTGATACAAGAATGTTGAAGAAAAAAAATGCTGATACAATTGCATATTACTTCTCAAAATATTTTAAGAAACCTGCTTCATATTATCTTGATAAAATGAATGATATAAAAGGCATTGTATATCTTGAAAGAAAAGTAAATGGTGAAGCGGCTCTCAGGTTGAAAACATTAAAAGTGAACGGGTTTAAATGGGAGAGTGACCCTACCAGAATTTATCCCTATGATAATCTTGCATCACATATTTTAGGTTTTGTTGGCAATGATGGAACTGGACGCTCAGGAGTTGAAAGAACTTTTGAACAGGAATTGCAGGGAACACCCGGTAGTAGAATTATTCTTCGCGATGCTAAAGGGAATATGATCACTCTGCGCGAAGAATCAGTTAAACCTGCTGTACCGGGAAATAATCTTTATCTTACAATCAATAAATCCATTCAGTCTGCACTTGAAGAGGAGTTAAGAGAAGGGAAAAATAATTTTGGCGCAATAGATGCAATTGGAATTGTATTGAATCCAAAAACAGGTGAGATCCTTGCTCTTTCAAATATTGAAGATTATAATCCAAATAAATACAATCTTTATAGTGATACACTTTTACGAAATAAAGCATTAACTGATACATATGAGCCTGGTTCAACATTCAAAGCAATTTCAATGTCCGTAATGCTTGATAAAAATATATGTAATGAAAATGAAGTACTGTTTGTTGAGAATGGAACATATCATTATAAATCGATTGTAATAAAAGACGCTCATCCATATTCGAATTTAAGTGTAAAAGAAATATTTACTAAATCAAGTAACATAGGAATGTCTAAACTTTCTCAAAGAATTGATAAAGAATCATTTTATGTTTACCTGAGAAATTTTGGTTTTGGTAATTGCACAAATATTGAATTGCCTGCTGAAACACCGGGAGTATTGAAAAAGCCTTCAAACTGGACTGAGTACACAAAATCATCTCTTTCGTTTGGATATGAAATATCACTTACCCCATTGCAGCTTATAATGGCTTATGCAACACTAATAAATGGCGGATTACTTTATCAGCCGCAGTTAATTTATAAATCTGAAAGTGGAAACAAATCGAATGTTAAGAATTTTACACCTGTGTTAATACGAAGAGTAATCTCAGAGGAAACTTCAAAGAAAATGCGAAATCTTTTTTCTCTTGTTGTTGAAGAAGGAACCGGAAAGAAAGCCAAAATAAATAATATTACTGTTGGTGGAAAAACAGGGACTTCGAGAAAACTTGTAAACGGACAATATTCAACTTCTCATTATAATTCATCATTCATTGGATTTTTCCCTGTTGAAAATCCTGCTTACATAATTTTAATTCTGGTTAATTCGCCAAGCAAGAATAGCTATTATGGTGGTGATGTTGCTGCTCCAATTTTTAGAAATGTTGCTGAAAGAATTATTTCTTTAGATCCAGAATTGCAAAAATTTAATTCACCGGTTGAAGAAGAAAATAATTATTCTTTGATAGAAAATGCAATTGCTAAAAACAACTCAATAAAAGATACTTCTGTAAATATTGTTAAAGTAAAACCTCGTATTGATGAAACAAAGCTGAACAATAAATATTTCCCTGATTTGCGTGGAATGGTTTTCCGCGATGCTATAAAAGTACTAACACGCCTTGGTGTTAAATATGAATTATCGGGAACAGGAAAAGTTATCAGTCAGAATATTCTTCCTAACACGACAATTAAAAAAGGAATGAAATGTGTTCTTACCGGTGAACAGGCTAATACATTTGGAGCAGTGATTTATTAATGCAATTAACAGAAGTTCTAAATAGTGTAAAAGCCATTCAGGTAACCGGTGAGGTTCAACGAAAAGATGTCAGCGGAATTTTCTATGATTCGCGACAGGTAAAACCAAATTCTATTTTTGTTGCTATTAAAGGGTTTAATGTTGATGGACATAAATTTATTTATGATGCTATAAATCAAGGTGCACAGGCAATAGTGCTTGAAGATTCATCTGCTATGCAGGAAGATATTTTTGGAATGAATAAAGTAACAAAAATTCTTGTTAAAGATTCGCGAAAAGCACTTGCAGAAATTTCGAACTGTTTATTTAAAGAACCGTCAAAGTCGTTAAAACTAATTGGTATTACAGGAACAAATGGTAAGACAACTACGACTTATTTTCTGAAATCAATTCTTCAGGAAGCAGGAAATAAAACCGGACTAATAGGAACTATTGCTAATTTTATTGGTGATGAGAAAGTTGAATCAAGTCTTACTACTCCTGAGGCAAATGATTTGAACCAGCTTTTAGCAGAGATGGTAAGAAGCGGCTGCAATTACGCAATTATGGAAGTGTCTTCACATTCACTTATACTAAAACGTGTTTACGGATTGAACTTTTTTGCTGGACTTTTTACCAACATTACTTCTGACCATCTTGATTTTCATAATACATTTGAAGAATATCTCTCAGCGAAAAAAATATTATTTGATTCACTTCCAGATGATTCATTTGCCATTGTCAATATTGATGATACTCACAGTAAAGAAATTGGTAAAGATACTTCAGCAAAAAAATATACTTATGGAAAATCTCCCGATGCAGATTTTAGAATTGAAGATGTTCAATTTGATTTAAATGGAACTGGATTTAAAATTTATCACAAAGAAAATTGTTATGTCCTGCATACTTCCTTAATTGGTGAATTTAATGCCTATAATGCCGCGTGTGCTTTTGCTACAGCAATAATAGCGGGCATCTCAGCTAATGTGGCTATTGAAGGAATTAAAAATACGATACAGGTTCCTGGAAGATTTGAAGTTATAGGAAGAGGAACAAAAAAAGCAATCGTCGATTATTCTCACACAGCGGATAGTCTTGAAAAAGCATTAATAAATTTAAAAAAGATTGCTGGCAATGAGGTTCCTGTTTATACAGTCTTTGGCTGTGGTGGAAATAGAGATAAAACAAAACGTCCTTTAATGGGAAAAATTGCAACTGAACTTAGTTATAAAGCAATAATAACGAATGATAATCCACGATTTGAAATGCCTCGTGAAATTATTCAGGATATACTTAAAGGAATTTCAAAAGATAATTATCAGATTATTGAAGACAGAGAAGAAGCAATTAAGTGGGC
>CAZQSR010000053.1:0-4840 GCA_964596145.1 uncultured Ignavibacteriaceae bacterium | reverse complement strand
AAAAAATAGTGAAGAAAATGCAGTTATTCTTATTGCAGGTAAAGGACACGAAGATTACCAGATTATTAATGGAATTAAAAATCATTTTTCTGATAAAGAAATTGCTCAGAAATACTTATAGATGAAGAACATAAAAATTACATTGACCGATTTATTTAATTTACCAACTGCAAGTTTGTATAACGCAGCTTTGTACAATAATACATCTTTTATTAGTATTGATTCCCGCAAAGTTAAGAAGGGTTCTATTTTCATTGCAATTAAAGGCGAAAAATTTGATGGTCATGATTTCATTTCTGATGTAATTAAAAGCGGTGCCGCTGCAATAATAATAAATGAAGATAAAGTTAAAGCAAACCTGAAACACAAAGTAACAATAGTTGCTGTTAAAGATACAATTAAAGCACTGGGAGATTTGGCTTTAATCTATAGAAATAAATTATCTGCAAAGGTTTTTGCATTAACAGGCAGCAACGGAAAAACTACAACAAAAGAAATTGTAACAACTTTACTTAGAGAAAAATATAATGTTGTAAGTACGGTTTCAAATAATAATAATCATATTGGTGTACCGCTAACAATATTTACAGCAAATTCAAAAACAGAAGTTCTTGTGCTTGAACTTGGCACAAATCATTTTAATGAGATTGCATACACATCTGCAATCGCCAAACCGGATTATGCTTTAATAACAAATATCGGAGCTTCGCATCTTGAATTCCTGAAAAATGAAAAAGGTGTTCTGAAGGAGAAAGAAGCACTGTTTAAAACTGCAGAAATGAACAAAGGTCTGATTTTAATAAATATTGATGACAAAAATTTATACACATTAAAGAAAAAATATTCGAATACATTGAGTTATGGATTTAACAGTGTTGCAGATGTTAAAGGTGTAATAACTGATGTTGATGATACAGGTAAGTATAAAGTTAAGATAGATTATAGAAACAAAAATTTTTCATTCACATCTCCTTTGTATGGAAAAAGTAATGTTGCAAATCTTTTAGCAGCAGTAGCTGTATGTTTGAGTATGGAATTATCTCCTCGCGAAATTTTAAATGGAATAAAAAAACTTAAACCCGCAAAACAAAGACTTGATGTTAAAAAGTTTAAAAATATTTTGCTGGTTGATGATACTTATAATGCGAATCCGCAATCAATGAAATCAGCTCTTGAATTGTTACACTCAGTAAAAAAATATGATAAGAAAATCGCAATTCTTGGTGATATGTTTGAACTTGGAGCTAAGAGTAAGGAATTGCATAAATCTCTAAAAAAAGAAATACAGCAAAATAAAATTGATGTTGTTTTTACAATTGGAAAACAAATGAAGTACTTGTTTGATGAATTAAATAAAAAAAATATTTATTCAGTGCATTTTGCAGATAGAAATTCATTGCAAACAATGATAAAGAATTATGACTTCACAAAATCAATTGTCCTAATCAAAGGCAGTCGAGGAATGAAGATGGAAGAATTCGTAAAAACCATTGAAGAAAGATTTTCAAGCTAATGCTTTACTATTTATTAGAATATATTGATAAAAATTTTCATCCACCCGGATTTACTATTTTCAGGTTTTTAACTTTCAGAATGGCTCTTGCAGCTATTACAGCTATGTTCCTTGCATTTTATGTTGGTCCAAAAATAATCAGGTACCTGCAAAAGAAACAAATTGGCGAAGCGCAAAAAGCGGATGGACCCAAAAGTCATCTATCTAAAGCAGGCACTCCAACTATGGGTGGAATAATAATTATAATGTCAACAGTGGTTCCTGTCCTTTTATGGGGAGATATTAAAAGTACTTACATTATTCTTATTCTTGCAGGAACATTATGGCTGTTTGGTGTAGGTTTTCTTGATGATTATCTTAAAGTCATTAAAAAATTACCCAATGGTTTAATAGCTCGTTATAAATTGTTAGGACAATTTCTAATTGGTTTAGCAATTGGTTCTGTAATTTATTTTTCACCTGAGTTTTCAAATATTCATTCAATTACAACTTTACCATTTTTCAAAAATGTAAATCTCGATTTTTCATTTTTATACATACCGGTAGTTATATTCATTATTACGGCAACCTCAAATGCAGTCAATTTAACTGATGGACTAGACGGACTTGCTATTGGTAATATTACAATAGTTATGCTTGCACTTGCAATATTAAGTTATGTTAGTGGAAACGCCATTTATGCTCGTTACCTTAATATTATTTATTTGCCGGGAAGCGGGGAGCTAACTGTATTTGTTGCCGCAATTGTTGGAGCTTCTCTTGGTTTCTTGTGGTTTAATTTTTATCCCGCACAGGTTTTCATGGGTGATACCGGGTCGCTTGCGTTGGGTGGTGCTTTTGGAATTCTATCAGTTCTTATTAAAAAAGAATTACTTATTCCAATTCTTGGCGGTGTATTTTTTATGGAAACTATTTCAGTAATAATTCAAAGATTATATTTCAAATACACAAAAAAGAAATACGGCGAAGGCAGAAGAGTTTTTAAAATGGCACCTATTCATCATCACTTCGAGGAGCTGGGTTGGCCTGAACCGAAAATCGTTATCCGATTTTATATAATTACAATTATTCTTACAATAATCAGTCTTGCTTCTTTCAAGATAAGATAATGATGGAAATAAAAAGAAAAAATATTACAATTATCGGTGCCAAAAAAAGTGGAATAGGCGCAGCTAAGTTGATTAAAAAACTGGGAGGAATTCCTTTCGTCAGTGATTCTGCAAAAGATGAGAAACTTCTTAACTCTGTTAAAGAACTTGAAAATGAAAAAATTGATTTCGAATTAGGCACTCATTCCTCCAGAGTATTTGATTGCGATTTAATGGTTATTAGCCCAGGAGTTCCATCAAATGTTCAAGTTGTAATTGAAGCTAAAAAGAAAAACATAAAAATTGTAAGTGAAGTTGAATTAGCCTCGCAATTTTGCAAAGGAAAAATTATTGCAATAACAGGAACTAATGGAAAAACAACTACAACATCACTTATAGGACATATAATTAATCAAAGTAACAGGAAAGCATACATAACAGGCAATATTAATATAGAAGCATTTTCTGATATAGTACTTGATATTAAGAAAGATGAATTTGTTTCTCTTGAAGTTTCAAGTTTTCAGCTTGATTTTATAGATAAGTTTAAACCATTCGTTTCAATGATTTTGAACATTACACCTGATCATATGAACAGGTACGATAATAAGTTTGAAAATTATCTTTATTCTAAGTACAGGATTTTTGAAAATCAAACCGTTTACGATAATCTAATTTTAAATGCTGATGATGAAAATTTTTCAAAATATGCTGTTAAAACGGATGCAAACATTTTCTGGTTTTCACTGAAAAAAGAATTAGATAATGGAATTTATCTTAAAGACAGCAAATTAATTTTTAACATTAATCGTAATGAAGTTTTCTCTTGCAGTGTTGGTGATTTGTCATTGAGAGGAGAACACAATATTGCAAATTCTATGGCTGCAATTATTTCAACAAAGTTAATTGGTGTTGAAAATGAATTCATTATTTCCGGTTTGAAAACATTTCCAGGTGTTGAACACAGGCTGGAATTAGTTAAAATCATCAATGGTGTAAGATATATTAATGATTCAAAGGCAACAAATGTTGATTCTGTTTGGTATGCATTAAGAAGTTTTGATAGTCCAATTTATCTTATACTGGGTGGTCTTGATAAAGGTAATGATTATGAACAGATTAGAAATCTTGTCACTGAGAAAGTAAAAAAGATTTATGCAATAGGTTCTTCGGCAGAAAAAGTAAATGAGTTTTTTAACAAGTATGTTAAAGTAGAAATGAAACCAACTTTGCAGGAATGCATTTATTCTGCTAATAAGGAAGCTGTTTCTGATGATATAGTTTTATTATCTCCAGCTTGTGCAAGTTTTGATATGTTTGATAATTACGAACATCGTGGGAAAGTATTCAAAGAGACAGTGGAGAGTTTACAACAATGAAAAGAATGTCTCTGTTTATATTCTTTGGCTCTTTAATACTTATCCTTATTGGATTGTATCTTGTTTTAAGTGCTAGTAGTACTTATAGCAGTGCAATATTTTCAAACCAATTCCATTTGTTCAAGAGTCATTTGATTAAAGTGGTGTTTGGAATTTTCTTCATGATAATTTTCTCATTTGTTCCTTACGATATTTATAAAATTTATAGTAAACAAATTTTAATTATAGTTATTGTAATGCTCGTTGCAACTTTGTTAATATCTAATTCTATCAAAGGAGCAAGAAGATGGCTTGATCTGGGAATCATGAATTTTCAACCATCTGATTTTGCAAAACTGGCTTTATTTATTCATCTAGCTGCACTGCTTGAAAGAAAAGGTGAAGAGATAAAAGATTTCAAAATGGGCTTTGGTCCAGCCTTGTTCTGGGTTTTATTAACTTCTACTTTAATACTTGCACAACCTAATATTAGCAATGGAGCAATATTACTACTTATATCATTTATAATTCTTTTTATTGCTGGAGCAAGATTAAAACATATTTTTTCAGCGGTTTCATTAAGTACAATTGCTGCAAAATTTGCTGCCTTTATTTTTCCACACTCGCGTGGGAGAATAATGACTTTTATTAATAGTTTACAAACTGGTAAAGATATCAATGTGCAGGTGCATCAAGCTATCTTAGGACTGGGCAGCGGAGGATTAATGGGAGTTGGATTTGGACACAGCAGTCAGAGAAATTTATTTTTGCCCGAAGCCTATGGTGATTTTATTTTTGCAATTCTTGGAGAAGAAACCGGTTATATCGGTGCAATGATTGTGCTGTTTTTGTATCTCGCAATTTTCTTTTTTGGAATTGTT
>CAZQSR010000052.1:0-14029 GCA_964596145.1 uncultured Ignavibacteriaceae bacterium | reverse complement strand
GGATTCGAACCCATATTACCGCCGTGAAAGGGCGATGTCCTAACCATTAGACGATAGGGCCAATATATTTATTTTAGAGTCCCGGACATTATCAAAAAATATCCGGGTGAGTAAAGGGATTTGAACCCTTGACCCCCAGGGCCACAACCTGGTGCTCTAACCAACTGAGCTATACTCACCATATAAGCTGTTTTAAATTAACCCAAACAAAAATTACAGCTTAAAAGTACGCCCAAGTGGACTCGAACCACTAACCCTCAGCTTAGAAGGCTGATGCTCTATCCGGTTGAGCTATGGGCGCTCAACTGTCGGGGCGGCAGGATTTGAACCTGCGGCCTCCTGCTCCCAAGGCAGGCGCGCTAACCGGACTGCGCTACGCCCCGGTACCCTCCAATATCAGTTATCTAATCATTCAATCAACCATTTTAGAAAATGGCTTACAAATATAATGGACGAGATTAGATTATGCAATCTTATGTAAAAATATTTTATTTGATTTTTTACATGGTTAAATTGCATACAGACAATAATATTTTTTAATGGCATTTACATTTTTTGTATCTAAACGATTCCTTTCCTCCAAGAAAGAAAAAAAAATTTTTTCTTTCTTCTCTTTATTTGCTTTGACAGGTATTGCCATTGGAGTAGCAACGCTTATTATTGCTCTCTCCGTTTTACGCGGTTTCGAAAAAATTATTTCTCAAAAACTTGTAGAACTGGATTCTCATATACAAATTGTTGGCTTTGCTGATAAACCAATTCCTTCTTCATTGAATAATTTTTTTCTAATTAAATCAATCATTGGAAATAACCTCGAATCTATTTCACCCTATGTGTCAAAATTATCAATTATCAGCCATAAAAAAATTAAAGAAGGTGTGAATATTAAAGGAATTGAAAATTCGTTTTTAACGAATTCAAAAAGCATTGTTACAACCAGTGGTAAACTTGAATTTTCAGATTCTTCAAACAATGAAATTATTATTGGAAAAATTTTGGCAACAAAACTGCTAATAAAACCAGGTAATGTTGTTACTGTTTTCGCATTAAAAAATGATAAAGTCCCTACAATTGAAAATATGCCTAATATAGAAAAGTTTAAAGTAATCGGAATATTCGAAAGCGGGATGTCGAAATATGATGATAATTTTGCATATGTACACCTTAAAACGGCGCAGAAATTATTCGAATTTGGCAGCCAGATTTCTGGTTATGAAATTAAATTAAAAAGCATTAATAAAATCGATAGTCTTGCATCTGTTCTTCAAACTAACCTCCGATATCCTCATTATGTAAGAACTGTATTCCAGTTGTACAGACATATTTTCAACTGGATAGAATTACAAAAAAAACCTATCCCGATTATTCTTGGATTAATTATTATTGTCGCTGTAGTCAATATCATCAGCACTTTGATAATGCTGGTTCTTGAAAAAATGTCTGCCATCGGAACTTTAAGAGCACTTGGAGCAAGAAAAAAACAGATCAACCGAATTTTTCTTTTACACGGAATATATCTCGGTTTTTTGGGTGTCACTATTGGAAATATCCTCGCATATACTTTATCATCGATACAAATAAAATTTGACATTATTACTTTGCCTTCATCAGTTTATTTTACATCTAAAGTTCCTTTAGAACTGAATCCGTTAACATTTGCAATAGTATCTATACTTACATTTTTACTTTGTATAGCGGCTTCTTTTCTTCCGAGTTTTATTGCTTCCCGAATCAACCCAATAAATACTTTAAGGTTCAGCTAATGAAGATTGAAACGCTTATCTCTAAAAGATATTTATTAGCAAAGCATAAATTAAATTTTATAACAATAATTTCTTACCTGTCGATTTTTGGAATTTCAATCGGAGTTGGAGCCTTAATAATTGTACTATCTGTATTTAATGGATTTGGAGATCTTGTAAAATCATTTTTAATTGGATTCGATCCACATTTAAGAATAGAAACAAAAACTGAATCAGCTTACTATTCTTTACCTAAAGTAGAAGATCTTCTGAAACAGGAAAAAAAAGTTTCTGCTTATACACCTTTTGTCTCTGGGAAAGTCTTAGCAATTCAAAGCAAATTCACACAGGTAGTAAATCTAAAAGGAATTCATCCTGTTGAAAGTAAAAACGTTTATGGAATAAAGGACGATATAATTGCCGGCAGTTACAATTTAAATAATGATGAAACTATTCCCAAAATAATAATCGGAATTTTACTTGCAGATAAGATGCAAACAATTATTGGAGATACAATAATTATAGTTGCACCTGCTGGAATTGAAAGATCGATTATCAATTTATCTTTGCCTGTTTCACAAAAATTTGTTGTCAGTGGAATCTACTCATCGAACAATAGCGAATATGATGGCAACTATATGTTCACATCATTAAATACTGCTCAGAAGGTACTTGGATATAAGGATAATTACCAGGGATTTGAAATTCGACTTGATGACATAAATTCTTCAGAAAAGATTAAAGAAGTGTTGTCTGAAAAAATAAATCCCGAAGAATTTAGCATTGATACATGGTATGATTTTCATAAAGAACTTTATTCGATGATGAAAATTGAGCGTTGGGTTGCGTACCTGATTTTATCTTTGATTATAGCAGTCGCTGTGTTCAATATTCTTGGCTCTTTAACAATGTCTGTTGTTGAAAAAAAACGTGATATTGGAGTATTGCAGGCGATGGGAATGAATGAAAGAAATATTTCCAAAATATTTATTTTACAAGGACTCCTGGTCGGATTAATTGGCACAGTTGCTGGTTTTGTTTTAGGACTCTTTGTTTACTGGCTACAGATAACATATAATATATATCCATTAGACCCCACCCAATACAGAATTAATGCAATGCCAATGTCTTTGCGGGTCTGGGACTTTATTTCTGTAGGATTCGCATCAATTTTTCTTTCATTTGTTGCAGCAATTTATCCGGCAAAAAGAGCTTCTAAAATTAATCCAATAGATGCTATTAAGTGGGAATAAATTTCAGGAGAACTATGATTATTAAAGTTGAAAACATACACAAATCTTTTAACACTGTTAATAAAGTTACTCTTGATGTTCTTAAAGATGTTTCATTAACAACTGAGAAGAATAAAATTTCTGTAATTGTCGGCGCATCAGGAGCGGGTAAAAGCACTTTGCTCCATCTTGTTGGCGGGCTTGACAAACCAACTTCCGGCAATATTATAATTAATGACATCAATCTTTTTAAATTAAGTGATGACCGAAGAGCAAAATTTTTAAATAAGAATATTGGTTTTGTTTTTCAGTTTCATCATTTATTACCAGAATTTACATCTGCAGAAAACATTGCAATCCCGCAAATGATAAAAGGCATTTCCTATAAAGAAGCAATAAAACATTCTAACGAACTGCTTGAATTAATAGGATTAACCGAACGGGCAAATCATAAACCAGCAGAATTATCAGGTGGAGAGCAGCAGCGAGTTGCTGTTGCAAGAGCATTAGCGAATGACCCGCCGCTTATTCTTGCTGATGAACCTACGGGGAATCTTGATACAGTAAATGCTGAAATACTTAATAATCTTTTTGTAAAATTAAGAGATGAGTACGGAAAGTCTTTACTTATCGTTACGCACAATAAAGATTTAATGAAACTTGCTGACGTTGTCTTTGAAATGAAAGATGGAAAAATCGTAAACTAAAAAATTGTTTTATTTTTTTCTCATAAAAGTAATTACTTCTTCAATAACCTGTAACGCAAATTCAGTTTCTTCAATTGTTCCGCTATTGATTCTTACACCATTTGGAATACCAAATGTATTTACATGTCGTAGAATCAATCCCCTGTTCATACACTCTTCGGTAAAGTTAGCAGCAAATAACTCATTATCGAAAATTAGCATTAAGAAATTTGCAAAAGAATTTGTGTATTTAATTTCAAGCTTATCAAATTTCTGTCGAAACATTTCCAGTGATAATTTATTAAGTTCAGCGGTTCTGATTAAAAATTCTTCATCATCAAATGCTGCAATGGCAGCTTCCTGAGAAAGCGAATTTGGTTCAAAAGGTAACCGGACTTTGTATAATTGTTGAATTAATTCTTTTTGCCCAAAGCAAAAACCTAATCTTAACCCTGCCAATCCATAACTTTTAGATAAAGTTCTCAATACCAATAAGTTAGGTAAATCATAATCCAATCCATTGGGATAATCTGGATTGTCCTGTGCATATAAAGTATATGCTTCATCAAGAATTATTACAGTTGAACCGGGAATATCTTTTACAAATTCTTCAAAATCCTTTTTAGAAAACATGGTGCCAGTAGGATTGTTTGGATTTGCAAGATATACAATCTTTGTATCATTACTCACTGCTCTTGAAATAGCATTCAAATCATAAGCATAATTATTCATTCGTATGTTTACTGGTACACGACCTAATTTATTGGTATTGACGTACCATCCTATAAAAGTACCTTCCGAAGATATTAACTTATCTCTCGTTTCAGAAAATGCACTAATAATGTATTGAATTATCGCATCAGAGCCACTTGCACAAAATATTCGTGAAGGTTCAATAGAAAATTTTTTGCCTATAGCATTAACTAACGTAAAGCATCCCGGCTCAGAATAACGATGCAATTGGGAAAGTGAATTTTTAATTGCTTCAATTGCCTTTGGTGAAGGACCTAAAGGATTTTCATTAGAAGCAAGTTTAACTATTTTCTTTAATCCTTTCTCTCGCGCTAATTCATCAATTGATTTTCCTGCTTTGTAAGTTTTCAGGTTTTTTACATAACTGGGTACGAATATCATAATTTTCTTCTTTTGTTCATTCCAAAATTACAAAATTCGTTTTACTTGAGAAAAATCTTCCTGATATAATTTGTTCAGACAATATTTTTCTTTTTAAAGTTGCATTTATTTTTTTCCCATTAGCAGTCTCTTGACAACTAATTCTATTTTTTATATTTTAGCACTCGACTTTATAGAGTGCTAACAAATATTATTAAAAAACAAATCAAGGAGAACAAATATGAGTAAAATCAATTTAAGTCCTTTAGCAGACAGAGTAATTGTAAAACCTCTTGAAGCTGAAGAAAAAACAAAAGGTGGAATTATCCTTCCTGATACTGCAAAAGAAAAACCAATTGAAGGTACAGTTGTTGCCGCTGGTCCTGGAAGAGTATCAGACGATGGTAAAACAATTGCATTAACAGTAAAAGTTGGAGACAAAGTACTTTATGGAAAATACAGCGGAACCGAAGTTACTGTTGATGGAGAAGATTATTTAATAATGCGCGAAAGCGATATTTTTGCAATAGTTAAGTAGGAGGAAAATACTATGTCATCAAAATTAATTGAATATAACAGTGAAGCTCGCACCAAATTAAAAAATGGTGTTGATAAATTAGCAAATGCAGTAAAAGTTACACTTGGTCCCAAAGGAAGAAATGTAATTCTTGAAAAGAAATTCGGAGCACCCACAGTTACAAAAGATGGTGTTTCTGTAGCAAAAGAGATTGAACTTGAAGATCCTGTAGAAAATATGGGTGCACAAATGGTTCGTGAAGTTGCTTCTAAAACTAGCGATGTTGCTGGTGATGGAACGACTACTGCTACAATTCTTGCACAGGCAATTTACAGAGAGGGTTTGAAAAATGTTACCGCTGGTGCAAATCCAATGGATTTGAAAAGAGGCATTGACCTTGCAGTTGGTAAAGTTGTTGATTATCTAAAATCCATAAGCAAAGATGTTGAAGGGAGAACCGAAATTGCACAGGTTGGTTCAATATCTGCTAACAATGATACTTCAATTGGAACTCTTATTGCAGATGCAATGGAAAAAGTTGGAAAAGATGGTGTTATTACTGTTGAAGAAGCTAAATCAATGGAAACCACTCTTGATGTAGTTGAAGGAATGCAGTTCGATCGTGGATATATTTCTCCATACTTTGTCACTGATGCAGAAACTATGGAAGCAGTTCTTGAAGACCCTTACATTCTTATTCACGATAAAAAAATCTCTGCAATGAAAGATTTACTTCCTGTGCTTGAAAAAGTTGCTCAACAGGGACGAGCATTATTTATTATTGCAGAAGATTTAGAAGGAGAAGCTCTTGCTACCTTAGTTGTAAATAAATTAAGAGGAACATTGAAAGTAGCTGCTGTTAAAGCTCCTGGATTTGGCGATAGAAGAAAAGCTATGCTTGAAGATATTGCTATACTTACGGGAGGAACAGTTATATCCGAAGAAAGAGGATTTAAACTTGAGAATGCAACACTTTCATACCTTGGTCGTGCAAAGAAAGTTACAATAGATAAAGATAACACAACTATTGTTGAAGGTATTGGAAAAGCTGATGACATTAAAAAGAGAATTAATGAAATTAAAGTCCAGATTGATAAAACAACTTCTGATTATGATAAAGAAAAATTACAGGAAAGACTTGCCAAACTTTCAGGCGGAGTTGCTGTATTAAAAATTGGTGCATCTACTGAAGTTGAAATGAAAGAAAAGAAAGCTCGCGTTGAAGATGCTTTACATGCTACCCGTGCTGCAGTTCAGGAAGGTATTGTTCCTGGAGGTGGTGTTGCATTTATTCGTGCAATTAATACCCTTGAAAAAGTTAAAGGTGAAAATGCTGATCAGAATGTTGGTATTGATATAATTAAAAAATCACTTGAAGAACCATTAAGACAAATAGTTAATAACGCAGGTCTTGAAGGCTCTGTTGTATTGCAAAAAGTTAAAGAAGGCAAAGATGATTTCGGTTTCAATGCTGCAAGTGAAAAATATGAAAACCTTGTTAAATCAGGTGTAATTGATCCTACAAAAGTTACTAGAACAGCACTTGAAAATGCTGCATCAGTAGCTTCTTTATTAATTACCACTGAAGCAGTAGTTTACGAAAAGAAAGAAAAAGAATCTCCAGCTATGCCTCCTATGCCTCACGGTGGTATGGACGGAATGTATTAATAGACAATTCCATTATAAAAAAAAGAGGCTGTCAGTTTTGACAGCCTCTTTTATTATTAAACAACATTAATAAATTTCTGGAACAAAAGTCTGGTCGGTCATCGGTGGACGAACATAACCTTTGTCTTCCTGTCGTGGAGGAAGTTTTATTTTGTCTCTTTTAATTTCTTCATATGGAATCATACTAAGCAAATGAGAAATTGTATTCAGTCTTGCACGTTTTTTATCATCAGCACAAACAACATACCATGGCGCTTGTTTAATATCTGTATAAGAAAACATCTCATCCTTTGCTTTTGAATATTCAACCCACCTTGCTCTAGATTCTAAATCCATCGGACTTAATTTCCAGTGCTTGGTAGGATCATCAATACGAGCCTGAAATCTTCTTTCCTGTTCTTCATTGCTTACTGAGAACCAGTACTTAATTAAAATTATTCCTGAACGAATAAGCATTCTTTCGTATTCGGGACAACTTCTAAGAAATTCACGATATTCCTGCTCGGTGCAAAAACCCATTACTCTTTCAACTCCTGCGCGGTTATACCAGCTCCTATCAAACAGCACCATTTCACCTGCTGATGGAAGATTTGGAACATATCTTTGAAAATACCATTGAGTTTTTTCTTTTTCTGTAGGAGTGCCAAGAGCTACAACACGACAAACACGAGGACTCATAAATTGTGAAATTGTTTTTATCACTCCTCCTTTACCAGCAGCATCTCTTCCTTCAAAGATGACAACAATCTTTAATCCTTTTAATTTAACCCATTCCTGTAATTTGACAAGCTCAATGCCAAGCTTGTTTATTTCTTTTTCATAAAACTTTTTTTTCAGTTTTTTAGATTTAGAATTGTTCTGGGATTCTTCTTCAGCAGGAGAGAATTCGTGATCAAGAATGCTTTCTTCTTCCGATTTTTGCTTCTTCTTTTTATCTTTTTTCGACATAACCACACCTATAAAAAATTGTTTGTATTAATTTACAACTTAATTTTTTTATGTCAATAAGAAATTTTTGAGGAATGAAAAGTTTTTTATAAACAATCGTTCAATTATTAAAATTTTCTAACCAAACTTTAGCCTGAAAAGTGTTGGCATTTTTCGATTTATTCAATCCGTTAAACGCATAAACAACAGCCCCGATTTGTTTATAGAATAACTCAATTTCTTCTCCCCAGTACATTTCCGAATTGAAATTTACCTGCATTTTTTTTACAAAACATTTCTTGTGAAGTTCTTCAGACAAGCAATCTGTTATCCATTCGATATATTTTGTATTATTAACATGTCCATTTAAATCTACTGATGAATAATCTGCAGAAAATTTTTTGCTAATTTCTGTTTCAATGCTATCCAATTTTTCAGGAAATTCATCAATTGCTGATTTGGAACATGTATTAATAGCTTTAACTTTTTCCAAATCTCGTATAGGTCGACGTGTATTAATATCAATTATTATCCAGGCTGTTGTTGCATTAATTACACAAGAATCATCAGCATCAAGAATCTCAAAATCTCTTAAAGCAAATAATCCCCTTAATCCTTTTGGCCAAGTAATTATTTTTATTTTTTCTCCCCACAAAGGATATCGTTTAACTTCGGTAATCAATCTTGATAACACCCAAAGTTGTTTTGTTTCATTTAAATGAGAATATCCGACCTTTAAAATTTCAGCATGTTCATAAGCTGCTTGCTGCATAAAACCAAATAAAGCTCCGGGGCGTAAAGATTTGTTTATATCAACATGAAACGATTTGATTTCTTCATTTACAATATGCAATAACATAATGTTTATTTTTTTAATTCTTTTTTAATAAAATCTGTCATTTTTTTAAAATCACTCTCTTCATAACCAACCGTGACCCATTTTATATATCCGTCTTTACCGATTACAAAATTTCTAGGAATAAAATTCTTAGCAAATTTGTTATATACTTTTCTCTCGGGATCGACATAAACAGGAAAAGTATAAAAATTTTTCTTAATGAAAGATTTTACAGTATCAGGTTTTTCTTCTCTTGAAATAGCAAGGAGTACGAAATTTTTATCTTTTATTTTATCGAAGATTTCCTGCTGTAAAAGTGGCAACTCAGTTCTGCAAGGTGGGCACCAGGTAGCCCAAAAGTTTATTAAAACGACTTTGCCTTTGAAATTTTTTGAATTCAGAATTTTACCATCCAACGATTTAACAGTAAACTCCGGCATTTTAGAACCGGTTTTAGCAATAGTCGATGAATCAATATCATTTTGAGCAAATAATACTGTACAAAATAGAAATGCAAAAAAGAATTGTTTAATCAAGTAAGCTCCTAATTATGTAATTTATTTTATATTGTAAACTTAGGGAAAAGATATATTCTATAAAACCAGAATTAGAACGAAATTTTTACATACTATTTTTTAATTGTAACTTCAAAGTTTTCAGCAAAATTCCAATAATCATTTCGCTTGGTTCCATCATTATCCGTACTATTTCCTGTTGCATAAATTATTACTCTATTTACATTTGCTGGAGCAGTCAAAGAAAAAATAAATGATACTTTATTTCCTGATGCAAATTTGGGTGATGAATGAACTAATTCTCCATTTTGTAAAGTTAATCCATTTACTGGTTTTAACAAACCAGCTGAAGTCGAAATATTAACCCCTCCTGTTTTCATAGGTCCGCCGGTAATCGTTACAGTATATTCTGCAACTTGTCCAGATTTTAATTGAGCTGGTCCGCTTATTTTTACTATTACATTATTGCTCCGTATTTCATTATGACATGAACATCCTTTATTGCTGTCTTTTAATGTTCTTCCATATTTTCCATTTTTATTTGCGTAAACAAAAATTGAAGCAAAAATGATTAGACTAAGGAAATAAATTTGATTTTTTCTTTTAAACATTACATCACCTTAAACTATTATTGATTATTTTTCACATAAGACTTTTTTATTAATTGCAACCATTTTTTTATTAATATGGTTTCATAATTATAAATATTGAAAGAATAATTATGCCTAATTTGTTAAAAAAGAAAAGTGTAAAATTAACCCTACTAGTTTCTGTTTTGATTTTAATAGGATTACAATTTTTTACTGTTGAAAGAAGCAATCCACCTATTAAAGTAAAGACTGAATGGGACTCAGAGCGAACAAAAGAATTATTTTATACTGCGTGTGCAGACTGTCATAGCAATGAAACGAAGTGGCCTTTTTATTCGGCAATTGCACCAGCATCCTGGTTAATATCAAGAGATGTAATCGATGGGAGGAAACATTATAATATCTCTGAAGATAGGGAATTATATGCAGATGAAATGATTGAAGAAATAAGAAAAAACGAAATGCCTCTTAAATCATATACACTTCTTCATCCATCAGCAAACTTAACTGAAAAAGAAAAAGAAGAATTGATTCAGGGGTTGATTAAAACTTTTGGATTAGAAAAAGAAGAGTGATTAAAAGATAAAATTATACTGTCAATAAATTAATTTTTAAATATGTTTTACTTCATGTGATAGTTGATATTCGATTATACTTTTAACTTCTTCCCTTTTTAATTTGCCTAAAGAAGTCTTTGGAAGAGATGAAACAAAAAAATACTTTTTAGGAATTTTGAAATTTGCAATTTTATTCTTCAGAAATTGTTTTAATTCATCCGAGCCGATTATTGCTTTTCGTTTTAGAACTACTGCAGCAACAATAACTTCTCCCCATTTTTTATCCTGAATGCCCATCACACAACATTCTTTTATTTTTGAATTTGTAAGTAATACCTTTTCAATTTCATGTGGATTAACATTTTCACCACCAGTAATTATCATATCACTTTTTCTTGATTCGATATACAGGAATCCATAATCATCAATATAACCGATATCTCCGGTCTTAAAGTAACTCTCTTTTAATTTTCTTGAAGTTAATTTTTCATTGAATAAATATTTTTGAAATAGTGTTGGTGAAGAAACATATATTTCCCCATTTTTGAATGGAAGCTGTTCTTTGCCTCTTTTAATAATTTTTATTTGTACATCGGGAATCGGATAACCTGCACAATTTTGCTTTTTAAGAATCTCTTCCTTTTTTAAAAATGTAATAAAGGAAGCCGTCTCTGTCGAGCCATATACTTTACAAACATTCCAACCAAGAGATATTGCTTCAACTATTAGTTCATCATTTATTGGACCTCCACCAACAAGTAAGTAGCGATGAGATTTATTTGCTTTCATTTTTATTGAAACAATTTCATTAAGTTGAGAAGAAACAAGAGAAAGCAATGATGGATCTTCATTATATATTGCAGAAATTATATCATCAATTTTTAGTGATTTGGGAATGATCAATGATGAACCGTATATAACTGTTCTAGTAAGGATTGAAAAACCCCCAATGTGATAAAGAGGTAAAGTCAACAACCATTTATCTTTAGATGAATAGTTCAATATTTTTGCGCCAAGCTGGGCACTTTTTTGAATACTATGGAATGAGTGAACAACTGCTTTTGGTTTACCAGAAACACCAGAAGTAAACATCACAAGTGCAATGTTTTTTAGATTATGTTTATGACTACTAACAATTCCCTTTTCAAGCAGCAACTTATCACTTGAGTTAATTATGTGATTTGGTTTTACAAATTGCAACAACTTGTTAAGTTCTTGAGTATCAAGTTTAGAATTAACAGGAAGAGGCACTGCTTCAAGCTGCCACAGAGCAAAAATATTTTTAATAGTATAAAGAGAATTATCACCAGCAATTGCAATCAATTGACTTTTTTTAATTCCCTGTTCACTCAATTCCTTTACAGTTTCTTGAACTAAGTTATTAAACTTTTTATAACCTAGTTTAAACGAAATATTTTTATCAGATTCATCATAAACAGTTATTGAACTTTTAGAAAAACTGGATTTTGCAATGAATGAAAACCAATCATTTTTATAATTCTGTTTGTCAGTATCAGAATATTTCATATTAAAATCATTAAGCTGATGCTTTTATTTACAAATGAAACCAATTGAAAAAAGTAATCCAAACAATGCAGAAAATTTTGCGGTCAGTTCAAGCACCTTATTCAATGCTGAACCCTCATACTGGAAGAGCATAAGAATTAGCTTATATGCAATTGGTAAAGTGAGATAAGGAAGAAATATCCATTCACTTACAGAATAAAATCTGTAAATTAATAATGGAACGAAAAAAGAAATTCCTGTTAAAATTAGATATTCATACCGTGAAAAACTTTTTCCAAGTTTTACTGCGAGAGTATTTTTCCCTACTAGTTTATCCTGTTCAATATCACGGTAATTATTAACCACAAGGATATTAGTAATTAAAGCACCAACAGGAATAGAGGCAATAAATGATATTTCAGATATTTGATTTGTATTTACCAGATAAGTTCCTACTGTTCCAACAACACCGAAAAAAATAAAAACAAAAATATCTCCAAGTCCATTATATGCAAGCGGGAAAGGTCCAGTAGTATATGCTAAACCAGCAAGAATTGAGACTATCCCTATAATTAAAATAATAACTCCACTATGATAAACAAGATACAAACCCAAAAGAAAAGTGAAACTAAATACAAGAAAGACAACTATTTTCATTTTTTTGGGAGTAACAAGTCCAGCATTTAAAACCCGCAAAGGACCAATTCTATTTTTGTTATCAGCACCTTTTAAATAATCATAAAGGTCATTTGCAAGATTTGTTCCTACTTGAATTAATAAAGCACAAATTAAAGCCACTACAGAAGCAAGTAGTTTGAATTTATTTTCTGCAATAGCAAGAGATGAGCCTACAATTACCGGTACGAAAGCAGCAAGTAAAGTTTTTGGTCGGCTTGCAAGCATCCAGACTTGAAATTGCGATAATTGCTTTTTACTGTTTTGCATTGAGAATATTCTTTAAGGTAATTTTGGAAATTTATTAAAGTTTGGTTTTCTTTTTTCTAAATATGCCTTTTTCCCTTCTTGGGCTTCTTCAGTCATATAATAAAGTAAAGTTGCATTACCAGCCAGCTCCTGAATTCCTTGCTGTCCATCCAATTCAGCATTAAATGCTGATTTTAATAAACGAATTGCAAGAGGAGATTTCTCAAGAATTTCTTTTGCCCAGTTAATTCCTTCTTCCTCAAGTTTATCAACAGGAACAACTTTATTCACCAGCCCCATTTCAAGAGCTTCTTTTGCATTATATTGTCTGCAAAGGTACCAAATTTCTCTTGCCTTTTTTTGTCCAATAATTCTTGCAAGAAAACTTGCACCAAATCCACCATCAAAGCTGCCAACCTTAGGCCCGGTCTGACCAAAAATTGCATTATCAGCAGCAATAGTCAAATCACAGACTACATGAAGAACATGTCCGCCACCAATTGCATAACCAGCCACTAATGCAATAACAGGTTTAGGAATACTTCTAATTAATTTCTGAAGATCAAGTACATTTAGTCTTGGAACCCCATCTTTTCCAAGATAACCCTTATCGCCTCTAATTCTTTGATCACCACCGGAACAAAATGCATATTTCCCATCTTTTGCAGGTCCAGCTCCTGTTAATAAAATCACTCCGATTTTTTGATCTTCTCTTGCATCAGTAAAAGCATCATACATCTCAAAAACTGTTTCAGGTCTGAATGCGTTTCTGCTATCAGGTCTGTTTATAGTAATCTTTGCAATACCATCCATCTTTTCATAAATAATATCTTTATAAAGTTTAATCTTTTTCCATTTATATTTCATTTCATGCCTCTTAGTCAATTAACAGATTTGACAAATTTCATTAGCAAATTTACAAACTCTTCAGGATTTTCCAGATGGATATTATGTCCTGAATTTTTAACAATGCAGTGAGTTGAATCAGGAATCAGCTTATTCATTCTTGAATTAATCTCACAAAATTTTTTATCATATTCACCGGTTATCAATAATACAGGACATTCAATGTACGATAGATTGTTCCATAAAGATTTCATTTGTCCGGTACCAAAACCTCTAAGAGAACAGGCTAACATCTCTTTATTAAGCAGTAGTTTTTTAATTTTAATCTTTTCATATCTATTAGGCGAAAGATTTTTTTGTGTACTGAA
>CAZQSR010000051.1:4238-14360 GCA_964596145.1 uncultured Ignavibacteriaceae bacterium | reverse complement strand
AATGACCGTAAAAAGATGGAAAAACAAACCAACAGTTAATTTGCGTGGTGGTTATGCAATGGCAACCTGGATGTTAACTGGTGAGACACGTTATTATTATGTTGATGAAGGTGAAGTTGGTCCTATTGAAAGTCCTAAACATTCGTGGGGAGCGCTGGAACTTGCAGCAAGATTCAGTGTTACAAATCTAAATGATATTAAAGCGGGAATTAAAGGAGGACAATCAAACCAGCTTATGCTTGGATTGAATTACTATCCAAATTCAAGCATAAAACTTCAATTCAATTATTCTCGAGTTAATCTTGATCAATTTGCCAATAGGAAAGGTAATTTAATTGGTAATGATGATCATTCTTTTGTGCAGTTCAGAGTACAAGCATCAATGTAATCTATAGGAGTGAAAAATGTTTAGAAAATTAAAATTATATTTACCTTTTATGCTTATAGCAATCATATTTTTTTCATGTTCGCGTGAAGATCCAAATCCAATAACTCCACCTGCACCTACACCGCTTGCTGAAGTTAAAATGAATGAAATTTATGCTAGAGGTGATTCTACAAATCCTGACTGGGTGGAAATTTATAATCCAAATAATAGCTCGGTTGATATTGGAGGATATAAAATTTATGATAATGGTGGGCAGAGCGGTAGTAAACCTAAAAAAGAAATTCCTTCAGGAACAATAATTCCTGCAAAGGGATTTTATGTAATTCCTGTAGATGATGGAACCGCAAGTGGTTTTGGACTTTCAAGTAGTGGAGAAAAAATCTGGCTTGAGAAATTAGCTGGAGTTTTAATTGATAGCGTCACTTTTCCTGCTTTAGGTGTTGATTCTTCCTATGTAAGAAAACCAGATGGTTCAAACAACTGGCAGATAATTTCTCCTCCAACTAAAGGCTCTAAGAACGATACATCTATTGTTATCACAAATCCCTTACTAATGAATGAAATTTTTTCCCGCGGCACAGCAGCAGATCCTGACTGGATAGAAATATATAATCCCAATAATTCTCCTGTCAATTTAAGCGGTTATAAAATTTATGATATTGGAGGTCAGGGTGGTACAAAACCTAAAAAAGAATTTCCCGCAGGAACAACAATTCCAGCTAAGGGTTTCTTTGTAATAGTTGTTGATGACACTACTGCAAGCGGATTTGGTCTATCAAGTAGCGGTGAAGCTGTCTGGTTGGAAAATGCGACAGGAGTTATCATTGATAATGTTACATTTCCGGCAATGCCTGTTGCTACAACTTCTTATGGAAGATACCCGGATGGGACTACGAACTGGCAAATACTTAATACAATAACAAAGGGTTCACCTAATCAACCTTAAAGTTTAAATGGAGAATCAATTAAATTTGATTCTCCATTTTACTTTTTTATATTGACTTTATGAAAAGATATTTTAATACATACAAATCAAAATTTTTAATAATAGTAGTTTTATTTAATTTTAATTGCAGTAGGAACAATTCGATAAATGAATCTGCTAATGTTCAACAATTAACACAATTAAATGTTTATAACTTGAATATTTCTGAACCTTCTGGTATTGCTTACAATTCAGCTCATAATTCGTTGTTAATTGTATCTGATGGTAAATCAGAAATTTATGAAGTCGATTTTTCAGGAAACATATTAAATGCTATTCCAACCAACTGTTCAGATATGGAAGGAATAACACTTTCAAAAAATTGCGATACAATTTTTGTAGTAGAAGAAACTAATAAACTTGTTTCGACACTACTTTATTCAGGCAATAAAGTTGCTTCCTTTTCAGTAAATGTTGCAACAAGCGTGAAACACGCTATGGAAGGTATTACAAGAAATAACTCAAACGGACGTCTAACAATTATAAATGAAAAATTGCCTTGCATGGTTTTAGAATTTAATGGAACAACTGAAATATGGCGTAAAGAGATAAATTATACAGCAGATATTTCTGATATTTTTTATGATGATTCATCAGATTGTTACTGGATCGTGAGTGATGAATCACAGAAAATTTTAAAATTAACTAAAAATCTCGATTTAATTTCTCAATGGAGTATCAATATTACTCAAGCAGAAGGCATTACTATTGTGAACAATAAAATCTACGTTGTTAGTGATTATGAAAGAAAGATGTATGTCTTTCAGAAACCTTAAAACTTAATGTTTATGAAAAATTAATTTTTGGAGAAAAAATGAATAAGAAAATTTTACTTTTTATGTTCGTGTTTGCATTAATTTCATTTGCTGATTTGAGTATTGCTCAGATAAAAATGAATGAAATTTATTCAAGAGGAACTACATCAGATCCTGATTGGATTGAAATTTATAATACTACATCATCTGAAGTAAATCTAACTGGATATAAAATTTATGATAATGGTGGTTTAGCCGGAACGAAACCCAAAAAATCTTTTCCTTCCGGAACAATAATTCCTGCTTATGGTTTTTATGTTATTGTTACAGATGATTCTGACTCAAGTGGATTTGGTTTATCAAGTTCAGGTGAGGAAGTATGGCTTGAAAATTCAAGTGGTGTTGTTATTGATGATGTGACCTTTCCTGCGCTTCAGACAACTGAGTCATATGCCAGAGTACCTGATGGCGGAACTCTTCAGATTGTCACATCAATTACAAAAGGATATTCAAACGTAACTGTCAATAACATTGTAATGAATGAAATATTTTCAAGAGGTACAACAACAGATCCTGATTGGATTGAGATATTTAACAAATCGACTGTTGGAATAAATATATCCGGATATAAAATTTATGATGTTGGTGGACAAGGAGGAACAAAACCTAAAAAAGTTTTTCCAGCAGGAACAACAATTCCTGCCAATGGTTATGTTGTGATTGTAGTTGATGATTCAGATTCAAGTGGTTTCGGACTTTCCAGTTCTGGCGAAAAAGTATGGTTGGAGAATACCTCAGGAGTTATTATTGATTCTATTACTTTTCCGGCATTGCAAACTAATGAATCTTATAGCAGAATTCCAGATGGAGGAACATGGAAAGTAACAACAACCATCACACGAGGTACTACAAATATTTATTCAACAAATGCATCAATTGTAATGAATGAAATTTTTTCTAGAGGAACCACTACCGATCCTGACTGGATTGAGATATATAATTTGACTAACTCAGCTGTAACGTTAACTGGATATAAAATATATGATGTTGGTGGACAGGGTGGAACCAAACCCAAGAAAGTTTTTCCATCAGGTACAACAATTCCGGCAAAAGGTTTTTATGTAATTGTAACTGATGATGCAGATTCAAGTGGTTTCGGATTATCAAGTTCCGGTGAACAGGTTTGGTTAGAAGATGCAACAGGTTCTGTAATTGATGATGTAACTTTTCCAGCACTTCAAACAACTGAATCGTATGGAAGATTTCCTGATGGAACAGGTACATGGCGAATTCTCTCTACTATATCAAAAGGTACGGCAAATATTTTTACAAGTATAGAAGATGAAAATCAAATTGTAAACAATTATTCTCTTGCACAAAATTATCCCAATCCATTCAATCCATCTACTACTATTCAGTATCAAATTCCCCAAAGAGAATTTGTTACAATTAAAGTCTTCAATACTTTAGGAAAAGAAGTTGCAACACTTGTGAACGAAATAAAAAATGCTGGTGTTTACGAAATAAAATTGAACGCAGACAATCTGGATAGTGGTGTGTACTTTTACCAGATAAAAGCCGGTGATTATTTAAATACACGAAAACTTATATTAATGAAATAGAAGTTTTATAATAATATAAACAAGGAGTCATTATGACAAATATAAAACAATTTTTAAGTCTTTGTTTTTTCGTAATTTTATTTACAATTAATGGATTTAGCCAATCATTAACGCAAGTAATTTTACCTAAATATATTCAAGGAGTAAGCGGTACAAATAACAACCGTGTATTTTTTGTTTATAGAGTTACACTTAGCGGTTTAACTGCAAACACAACTTACCGTTATATTAATCAAGTCGTTAATTATGCTGATGGTCCAACGACTTCAGGTGCAGGAAATTGTATATTTCCAAGAATTGATTCACCATTTGTAAGGACATCTTCACCTTCATTAGCTACTTACGGGGGTTATGGGGAATTCACTACTAATGCTACAGGTTCTTACACGGGATGGTTTATAAATGAACCAACCGGGAATGCAAGGTTTGCTGCTGGTGGTTACGTCTTTATGAGAATAAGATTAAACGATGGTGCTGGCGGAACCACAGCTACTACTTATTTGACCACTCAGGATTCAGTACGAGTCTTAAATTTTTATACAACAAGTGCTGATACATCCGGTACTGGAATTTATGGACAATCGACTGCACCTTCAAAAGATTTTGTTTTCTTATATGACAATGTATCTGGCACGGGAAGACCTTTAGCAAGTGCAATTGTTGAAAATGATGGATTAAACATTACTGCGGTTACAAGCTTCGCTCAATTTTACAGAGATAGTGTGGATAATAAAGTTGGTTATTGGGGAACGATCATTCCGAACGTGAATGCTAACGGTATAAGGAGAATTGAACGAAGATTGTTTAACGATGGTAGTATTTATTCTTCTGTAGCTATTGATGCTGATGGTATATGGCCAAGCGGTGCAAATACAGTGAATCCAACCGGTGGCTTAACAGCAATAAGAATTGATGCTACTGACGCACCTATTCCTGTTGAATTAACAGGTTTTTCAGCAAATATTATTGATGGAAACGTTAGTCTTACCTGGTCAACAGCATCTGAGAAAAATAATATGGGGTTTGAGATTCAACGCAATTCAGGTGATGGCTTTTCAACAATTGGTTTCATTAATGGAACTGGAACATCGAATAAAATAAATAATTATTATTTCGTAGATAAAAATCCTAAAACAGGTGTTAATTATTACAGGTTAAAGCAAATTGATTTTTCCGGTCAATATTCATTTTCAAAAGAAATTGAGATTAATACAGAATTACCTGCAGGGTTTTCCTTAAGCCAGAATTATCCTAATCCATTCAATCCATCTACATTAATTAAGTACTCAATTCCTAAACTTCAAAAAGTAGAATTGAAAGTATTTGATGTTCTTGGTAACGAAGTTGTTGAGCTTGTTAATGATGAACAACAAGCAGGAAATTATCTTGTTGAATTTAATGCTTCAAGTCTTGCAAATGGAGTTTATTTTTATAAACTTAAAACAAATAACAATGTTATCACAAAAAAGATGTTGTTAATTAAATAAATATAGACACAAATTATTTTTTAATAATCCCTCTGGAAAATTCAGAGGGATTTTTTTTGCAAAAAACATTTTTAATTGTTGAAAAACATTTTATTTGTGTATATCTTTGATTAAGCAAATTTAAGGATTGAATGAAAAAATATTTACTATTCTTTACTATTCTAATTTTATGTATTTCGACCTTTTCACAAGTTGATTCTCTTAACGCTAAGCTTTTAAAAATAAAAAATCAATATAGTGCAGTAGGTTTTTCAGTTGCTATAGTTAAAAATGATTCTGTTGTATTTAATCGTGGATATGGATTAAAGGACATTGTTAGAAATCTTTCAACGAACGATAGCACGGTTTATAGAATTGCATCCATTTCAAAATTTATAACTGCAACCGCATTAATGCAGTTATATCAACAAGGATTATTTAATCTTGATGATGATATCAGCACACACCTTGGATTTACTCTTCGTAACCCAAATTTTCCGAATGATCCAATTACAATAAGAAAAGTGTTAAATCATACTTCAAGCATTAGAGATGGAAGTGGATACAATACATTTTTAAGTGTTACAGGTTCACAGAATCCACCGCCAAATATAAAAACATTATTACAATCAGGCGGCACATATTATACATCAGATATGTTCAGCAGTTCAAAATCACCTTCATCCAATTACTTTGTTTATGCGAATGTCAATTATGGTATAATCGGGACACTTATCGAAAAATTATCAAATCAAAGATTCGATGTTTATTGCAGGAATAATATTTTTCTCCCTCTCGGAATTAGCGGTAGTTTTAATATTCAGGATATTCAAAATATTAATAACGTAGCAGTTTTGTATCGCTACTCAAGTGGTAATTGGGTTGCACAGACTGATAATTATGGAGGAGTTAAACCGCCGGCAAGAGACTTGAGTCAATATACTCTGGGAACAAATGGAATTATTTTTGGCCCACAAGGTAATTTGAGGATCAGTTCATATGATCTTGCAAAGTTTATGATAGCCCATATGAATCTTGGAGTATTTAATGGAGTTCGAATTTTTGTTGATAGCATTGGTGCAATTATGCACAATCCAACATGGATTTACAATGGTTCTAATGGTGATAATTATTACGGTATTTTTAATACATATGGAATTGGTTGTTCACGTACAACAGAATTGTTACCAAACGAGACATTATATGGACATCCGGGTGAAGCATATGGATTAATAAGTGATCTTTATTTTTCCAAAATAAAAGATTATGGAATAATTTTTATGACCAATGGTGCAAGATGGGGAGATGGTGCATACAGCGGTTGGTACAATATTGAAGAAGATGTCTATAAAGCTTGTTTATCCGAAATAAATAATTTTATAACAAAGAATAATGATGTTATTGAAATCGGAGATTTCAACTTATATCAAAATTTTCCGAATCCATTCAATCCATCAACTAAAATTAAATTTTCACTTGAAAGAAAAGGATTAGTTATTTTACAAGTCTTTGATGTTCTTGGAAAAGTAGTATCGACACTTGTAAATGAAGAAAAGTCTTCAGGTTTATATGAAGTTGAATTTGGGAAACAGAATACAACGAATCTGCATAATGGAATATATTTTTATAAGTTGCAGGTAAATGGAAAAAGTTTTATAAGGAAGATGATTCTTTTGAAGTAGTATTTAATGTTAAAGGAAGAAACATATAGTCTTCAATTTCTTGTTGAAGAAATTAAGAACAATAACAGAGAAGCTTTCAAACAGTTTTTTCTTTTAATGCAGCCATCGATTTTTCATTTTTTGCATAGAATCACTTCTGATAAAGTAATTGCAGAAGACTTAACTCAAGAAACTTTTATTAAATTCTGGTTAAAAAGAGATACATTAGACTGCGAATCATTTCCCAAAGCATACATTTATAAAATTGCAAGAAACCTGGCTATTAATCATCTGACACAAAAATCAAGAATTAAGAAATTAGATGATAATGAGAGCTTAAGTTACCTTTCCGGAAACGCTGAAACAGACCTTGAAAAATTTTTTTTACGAGATGAATGCCAAAAAGCAATAAATGTCTTACCTGAAAGATGTAAGACTACTTTTATTTTAAGTCGATATGATGGTTTTAGTTATTCTGAAATTGCTGAAATAATGCAAGTCTCTCTTCAAACTGTAAAAAACCAGATGAATAAAGCCATCTCTGTTTTGAAGAAAAGACTCTCCTCTCAAATATTTTAATTACCCGCATAGTACTTTTTGCTTTAATGATTGTATTATAAGCAAAAAAGAAAAAATTTATTGTTTAATTTTTATAAAAATATCGACAATCATTTTTTAATTCGCATAATTAAAAATGAAGTAAACGAAGAAGAGGAAGAATTCTTCGAAAAATGGCTTTCTGAATCCGAAAAAAATAAAGAAGAATTTAGTAATGTTTCCTTATTGTGGGATAAATTTGATTCTGCTTTCCTTCCCAATGTTCCAGATTCAGAATTACAATGGAAAAAAATTGAAGATGGGATACAAAAACAAGAAGAATTTAAGTTTTTAGAAGAATTCAATTCAGCAAAAACTAAAATAAATTTAATAAAGCCTAAAAAAGATAAATCATACTTTAATATTGATTTCTCCTGGCTTTATCATTCAACTGCATGGGCTGTAAGTATAATCCTGCTGTTTTATATAATTCTTACTTTACCTTCTCATCAAAGTGAGAATCCAAAACCCAGAACAATTACTGAAAACAATATTAAGACTAGAGAAATAATATGTAAAAGAGGAGAGAGAATTAACATTACTCTTTCTGATGGTTCAAAAGTATATCTTAATTCGGAAAGCAAATTGAGTTATAATAATGAATTTGGTTTGTACGAACGTGTTGTTGAACTTGTTGGTGAAGCATACTTCTGTGTAAGTAAAGACTATAATAGACCTTTTATAGTAAATTCTGGAAAGATTTCAACTATTGTTACAGGTACAGAATTTAATATAAAAAACCGTAATAACACTGTTGATGTTGTGGTTACGAAAGGCTCTGTTAAAACTGTAAGTAATGTAACTGGTAAGATTGTTCAGCTTACTAAAGGAGATATGATTTCGTTCAGTGAGACAAAGGATTTCTTTAATAAATTAAAAGTTAATCTTAACGAATTCTATGACCTGAAAGTTAATAAATTTACTTTCTCGAACACCAGTCTGCTTGATGTAATGTCAGAATTGGAAAGAAATTACAATGTTAAAGTACATTTTCAAACAAATTCTTTTAAGGATAAAAAAATTACGGGCGTTTTCAGCAGAGATTCTTTAGATAAAATACTTTCAATTATTAGTTTAACTTTGGATTTGAAAATTGATCGCAATGGAAATAATATTTTTATTAAATAGAAAAAATTGAAGGAAAATGAATGCATATTTTTACTAAAATTTTTCTTTTTTTATTCTGTGGTTATTTTACACTGTTGTACTCACAACAAGATGAAATTACCGGTGGGAAAGAATTGGAATTTATTGAAGAAACCCCTTCAGAAAGTTCTTTTATTGTTTATACAAATGGAGATACACCAGAAACTCATTCTGTGTTGCAGCAATACATTTCCATCGAAATGAAAGATGCAAATCTTATTGATGTTATAAATGCAATATCTACAAAGTATAATGTAAGCTTTGTTTATGAACCCAGATTAATTGATATTAAAAATATCAGCATTTCGGTAGAAGATAAACCTTTATTTGAGTTACTAGGAGAGTTATTAAACTTTCGCAATATAAGTTACTATGAGTTTGAACCAGGAAAAATTGCACTTGCAAAAAGTTATCTTGTTGATGAAAAAACCGCAACAATTAAAGGAACTATTAAAGATGAAAAAGGAGAGAGGTTAATTGGCTCAAATATAGTTATTAAACAGCTTGGCATTGGTTCTACTTGCGATAATAGAGGGTTTTACCAAATAAAAAATATTAAACCGGGAGAATACACAATAGAAGTTACTTTTGTCGGATATGAAAAATTTTCAAGAGCTGTAAGAGTATCAGCAGGAGAAGTACTTGAACTGAATATCGTTTTAAAATCCACTTCGTTTCAAATTGGTGGAATTGAAGTTATCGGACAACGGGATTTAATTCCTACTGATGTAAGTACAAAGACCACAATTACAAGTGGAGAGATTGAACATTACCAGGCATCAAGTATTGGTGATGTGCTTGACCTTGTTCCGGGGATTCAAAAAACTGAAAATCCAGGTTTAGGTAAAACAAGCCAGTTTACAATACGTTCTGATGATGCTGATCAACAAAGTAAATTTGGTACTTCTGTGATTATTGATGGTACTCCATTATCTAATAATGCAAATCTTCAATTTGAAAAATTGACAGGTTCTAAATTTGGTACAAGCACTATGGCAAGTGGAATTGATTTACGTACAATTCCAGCTGACAATATTGAATCGATAGAAGTTATTACCGGACTTCCTTCTGTAAGATACGGAGATGTAACTTCGGGGATTATTAATGTTCAAACCAAAATTGGAGTTCAACCTCACAGATTGAAATTAAAAAATAATCCCGATACAAGAGAAGCAAACCTTGGTGGAGGATTTTTAGTTGGAGAAGATGGTTTAAGTTACAATTTTAATATAGCTCAAAGTGAAAGAGATATCAGAAAAACCGGTGACGAGTACACAAGACTTACTGGACAGGTAGTCTATTCGGGAAATTATTTTCAAAATGCTCTGAGTTTCAATAATAAACTATTGATGCAAAAAATCCTTGATGAAGAAGAACCAAAAGGCGATATGCAAAAAACAAAAAATTATAATCGTGGTTTTTCATTATCATTCTCTTCTTGGGGAAAATATCGTCCTGATGATGGCGTTTCTACATGGGATTATAATTTTTTCGTAACTATG
>CAZQSR010000051.1:0-4228 GCA_964596145.1 uncultured Ignavibacteriaceae bacterium | reverse complement strand
AGAAAACTCAATGAGATCCAAACTTGTTACTGATTATCTTATCACTCCTTCACTCGATACAATATCAAGTTATATTGGAAAAGTTGAAACCAAAGGAATTGAATGGACTGTAGGGACAAGAATTGAATATAATAAAGTTTTTTATACAGGAGATATCATTCATAAATTTATGATTGGAACTGATCCTCAGTATAATGCTAATACTGGTGACGGGGTAATTTTCGATACTCTCTATAGTTATTATGGAGTTGGTTCTGGCAATCGTCCTTATAAGTTTGATGATATTCCAGGACAATTTCTAATTAATTTTTATATGGAAGATAAGATTACAGGTCATTTTATTTTTGATTATAACATAATGCTAGGCTTTAGGTATGAATTATATCGTCCTTATAAATTTAATTTGAAAGGACTTTGGGGCAATGGAGATTTAATTCAATCACATAATGGAAGTTACTTTAATCCAAGATTTAATATGATGATTTATTTTGCTGAATACAGTCAATTTCGACTTAGCGCAGGAACTTCATCAAAGTCACCACCAATGAGTACTTTATTCAGTCGTGATTATGTTAAAAATAGTTGGCGGAACCCTGAAGATGGAAAAGCTTATTATTTTAGAATAAATAACTGGTATCCAGATTTGAAAGGTTACAGAGAAACTATTTTCGAAACTTCTTATGATCATAAATTTTTTAATAGAATTGGTACTACAATCTCAGCTTATTATAAAATAAGAAAAAATGAATACGAGTCGTGGCCTTCACCTCTTTTTGCTTATAATAGCACGAAAACAATAGCATATCTCGTAGATGCAAATTATGGTTATCTTCTTAATACCGGGCAAACATTTACAAAAGGATTGGAATTTTCAATCAGAACTTCGAAGATTGAATCGTTAAACATGGATTTCCAGGTAACCGGTTCTTATAATTTTTATAAAAATCCTTCAACAAAAATTTCTTACGGTACTCCAGACAAGACTCTTGGACAGTATGAAAACTATCATGTCCCAGGTGTTCTGGTTGATACTCTGGTTGGATGGACTTATCCATCTTCAGGTAGCTGGCAGGATAGGATGCAAATGAATTATTATATAAAATATACGCTTCCAAAATTAGGACTCTGGATTACTTTGCGAGCTGAACATGTTTTATTTCAACGTTCACAATCTTTTCAGCTTACTCCGGTTGATTTTAGTGTAATGAATGAAGGTTCTAAAGCAAAAAGAATCTGGGATGAAGCGATTCATAGAGAAGTACAAAAATGGTTATTTAATCTTAGCCTAAGTAAATCTTTGTTCAAAGGTGCGGAAGTTTCTTTCTATGTAAATAACTTTTTAGATGACCCGGCAATTTGGAGACACTATATAAATTATAATACAATTTCTGATTCTAAAAGAAATCCGGATTTATTTTATGGAATAGAATTCAGTTTTATTGCAGATTATTTCTTCTCGAAAGGAGGAAGTGATGAGTAAAAAAAATATTCAATATATTGCTCATTTGAAAAAGATGGTCTTGACAATAATAATCTTTTCAACTTTGTTTATTATCTCTTGTTTTGAAGAACCTCCAGTAATGCATGATGGGAATGGGAAGATAACTTTATTTGCTCTTGGAGATACTTCGTTGACTGATTCGAGTCATTATTTTATTCCAATGTGTAATGCAAAAGTAATCTTAACTTCAGAATACGGACAGAGAATTTTTTATACAGACAATAATGGTTATTTTGTTGCAGAAGGTTTACCGTCATCTATTTATAATATTTCTATTCGGCTTCCTCATCCACTGAATCCAAATATTTTATTAATTGGAAATATCAATAATATAGAAATCGGATCTAATTCAAATTTTGCTGATACTGTAAAAGCAGAACAAGTTGCGAACACAGGCATTTGTATAAATGAAATTTATGCAGGCGGACCGGTGAATAATATTTTCTTCTTCTATGATCAGTTTATAGAAATTTATAATTACTCAGATAGCATTAAATATCTTGATGGAATGCAAGTTTCAAGAGTTTCAGGCAATAATGAAGGTAAAGGACCAGGTGCTGATGAAGGAGACGATGGTGATATAGATGGTGTAACTTACATCTTTAAATTTCCAGGGAGACCGGGAGAAAAAAATTATCCTATTATGCCAAAACAATTTATGGTGCTTGCGTCAACTGCAACGAATCATAAAAGCCAGGTTTCTACAAGTATTGATTTATCAAATGTTGATTGGGAATTTTATAATCAATATTCTACCACAGATTTTGACAACCCGAATGTTAAGAATTTAATTAATATTCGTTCTGATAGAACAGTTGACTTCTTAATTAATCTTGTTTCAGATGTTATTGCGCTTTCCAGTGGTGTTGATACAGTATGGAGTGATGGTCTTGATATCTCCACAATCATTGATGGAATAGAATATAAATCGAGCGTGAATTACAGAAAGACTCTTGATAAAAGAATAGATAAAAGTTTTATGTTAAGTCCACCTAAATATAGTGGAAAATCTATGCAAAGAAGAGAAGCCGGAGTTGATACTAATGATGGATTTCTTGATTGGGAAATAATTCCTCAACCTACTCCGGGAAAACAATAGGCAAGGATAGTGTTATGAGATTTAAAATACTTTTTTTATTCATTTTACTTTTAGCTTTGTCATCAAGTTTTGCTCAACAGTTTAGACTGGAATCAATTGGCGGAATGAAGTTTTCAGTCAAAGACATTGACAATTCACTTACTCCTTTCGATTTTGCTGGTAATCCTGCGTGGTTAGTAAAAGATGCTGATGAAACTTATTTACGTATTAATCCTTCAATTAGTAATTCATGGGGAAATTATCATCGTTATTATAATGAAGAAGGAAAAATGATTTATTCCTCTTCTTTCCTTGGTGTAAAAACATTAGGTGAAGTTGGTACCTTTCTTGGATTTACTGCTTATAATTATGAAATCAGGAGAAATTTCAATCGTTCATTAAAGAAAAATCCTTACTCAGGTGAAGCATTCTTTTTTGTTGATACTACTGCGGGACAATTCAGATATAATGGTCCAGAAGTCAGATTGATGTACAGTTATGAAGTTATTCCAAAACTATGTATTGGTGCTTCCGTATATTATCAGATACTTGATGGTCTTAAAAAAGTTTATACAAATGCAAAAACAATTTATCGTGATGTAAACGGTAATGCAGGTTTGGCTTATCAGGTTGAAGATAATTTTATTGTTGGTGCTTATATCGATTTATTTGATAATCAGGAATCAATTGAAGCTCAGGATGTAAATCTAAATGAAGTAGAAGTATTCAAGTACAGAGGAGAAACTGTCAAAGTTTATTCAAGAGGAAATCCAGTAAATCATAAAGTAAGAACTAAAGGTGAATCATACAGGGCTCAGCTTTTTTATTCATTCGAGAAAAATTTTGAAAATGCATTAAGTTTTTCAGTTTCACCTTCAAGAAAAAAAATTCTTGTACCTTACAGTTCATATGATGAATTTGAAGAAGGGCATTCAAGTTTTTACAATACTAACATAAATTTTGTTAACAGAAGTATTGTTTCGGATGAACTTATGTTAGCAGCTAAGTTTAATTATAATGAAGACAAAAGCTGGTCAAGGTTAACAAGTAAAAATACCCTCATTTGGGAATGGAGAGTTAATACATTAACATTTGGGATTGGTTCATCTTATTATTTAAAAACGTTACCGTTACTGATTGCTTTTGAATATGAATTATCAAACATAAAAACAGACTCTTCCAAATATATTGATAAACGTTCTTTTAATCAGTCAGGAACCAATCATAATTTCCGTCTTGGTTTTGAACATGCTTTGTTAAATAATATTTTTTTGCGTGCAGGTATTAACTACTCACTGATGGATTTTGATTTGATTTATGGTGGCAATAAAGTCAATAATTCAACCTTTACTCTTGGAGCAGGAATACCGATTAACGAGATAGTAATTGATTTCTATCTTAAGTATGAAAAAATATTTTTGAAGAATGATGCGAATCTTAATAAGTCTTCTTTTGGTGGATTTGCTTCGATTAAATTAAAAACATTTTAGAAATTTTTATCAAGGAGAAAAAAATGAAAAAACTTATACTTTTTGTACTTCTCTTTTCAACATTTTGTCTTTCACAGACATGGAAAAAAGCAGTAACTCAAACCTTTCCTCCTCTTGGCGACATTGTTTTCGTTAATGAAAATCAAGGCTGGTGTGTAG
>CAZQSR010000050.1:0-14455 GCA_964596145.1 uncultured Ignavibacteriaceae bacterium | reverse complement strand
TCAAATCCCCGAAGGGAAACAAGAAATCCAGAAGGGGAACTGTCAAATCCCCGAAGGGAAATGAGAAATCCAGAAGGGGAATTATCAAATCCCCGAAGGGAAATGAGAAGTCCAGAAGGGGAATTATCAAATCCCCGAGGGGAAATGAGAAGTCCAGAAGGGGATTTTGTAAATCTTTTTAAGGAATGTTAGAAATTTGGCAATAATCTACATAATCATTTAATTATTAACAAAAAGGAGACTTTGTTATGGCAAAGGTTAAATCTAATTTGAAGAATTTGTCTGTTTCGAATAAGATACAGACAGGAAGAGCAAGGTATGCTACTTTGAGGAGTGGAACTTCTCAGATTACTGTTTCGAATGATAAGTTGAGCGAGTATAATACTGTGATAGATTCATTGGAGCAGAAGGAGATTTCGGTTCAGAGGCTGAAGGAGGATTATGCTCAGGCTGTGGCGGAAAGAGATGAGGTGGTAAAGGAGTTTGAGCGTGTGGATATGACAATTGTGAATGAGATAAATAGCAAGAGTGAGGACAGGGTGGCTTTGTTGTCGACTGGTTATCCGCTTGCTGAGGAGAGGACAGATGCGGCTCCGCTGGGGCAGGTTACAAATCTTTCGGCAACTATTGGAGATGATACGGGTGAGATTGATATTAGTTTTGATCGTGTGAAGAATGCGGCTGGTTATGAGTTTCAGATGGCGATGGAGAATCCCGATTTGTGGGTTAATGCCGGTGCTGCTGGTAAGATTTCGAAATATACTTTTAGGGGTTTGAATATCGGTAAGAAGTATTGGTTTAGGGTAAGGGCAATTCGTGGTGATGAGAAGGGTGCTTGGAGTGATCCTGCAACTTCTACTGCTCCTTATTAGCATTTTGGCGGGGGGAGAAGTTCCCCCCATCTGTTTTCTATTCTTTTTTATTTAAGTGATAAATTTTTCTATCTTTGTTTTAAGATTTTTTTGTTTAATGTTTTTCTTCAACTAATTAGTAAGGATTTGTTTTGGAATTGGTGTTTTTATTTGTTGGTATTGCGATAGGATTTTTGCTTGCATGGTTTATTGCAAAGAATGTTTATTCAAAATCTTCGGTAAGTAATGATGAGGTAGAGAAATTGAAAAGCGAAATACAGGTTTTGAATAATCAGAATAGTAAAGCTGAGGAGAGGAATAAGATACTTACGGAGTCGCTTTTGAATAAGGAGAAGGAGTTGAGCGAGGAGAGAGGGAAAGTTGTAAGTTTAAGTGCGGGACTTTCAAAAACCAGTGCGGATTTTGAGAATATGAAGGTAAAACTTGCGGAGCAGAAGAGTGAACTTGAGAATTTGCAGGCAAAGTTTGTGAAGGAGTTTGAGAATCTTGCAAATAAGATTTTTGAAGAGAAGGGAAAGACGTTTGCTTTGCAGAATAAGACGAATCTTGATGAGGTGTTGAATCCGCTTAAAGAAAGGATAAAGGAGTTTGAGAAGAAGGTTGAAGAGACATATGATAAGGAGTCGAAGCAAAGGTTTTCATTGGAGAGGGAAATAAAAAGTCTTGTAGAGGCAAATCAGAAAATAAGTAAAGAAGCGAACGACCTTACGAATGCCCTTAAAGGACAAGCGAAGACTCTTGGAAATTGGGGAGAAGTTATTCTTGAAGGTATCTTGCAAAAGTCGGGACTTGTAAAGGATAGAGAATATTTTCTTCAGAAATCATTTGCTGACGAAGAAGGAAAGCGTCTTCAGCCGGATGTGCTTGTAAATTATCCGGGAGGGAAATCAATAATAATAGATTCTAAAGTGTCACTTCTTGCATATGATAGATATTCAGCGGCAGAGAGTAAAGAAGAGCAGCAAACAGCGCTTGCAGAGCATTTGCAGTCGGTTAGAAATCATATAATAGGATTAAGTAAAAAGAATTATCAGGATATTTACGAGATAAAGACTTTAGATTTTGTGATGATGTTTGTTCCAATAGAGCCGGCATATATGCTTGCAATACAAAGCGATACTGAGCTCTGGAATTTTGCGTATGATAGAAGAATTTTGTTGATTAGTCCAACTAATTTAATTGCAGCGTTGAAGATGATAAATAGTTTATGGCAGCAGGAATATCAGAATAAATATGCAATGGATATAGCAAAGCAAGCGGGAGCACTTTATGATAAGTTTGTGGGTTTTGTTGAAGACTTGATAACAGTTGGAAAAAAAATGGATGATGCAAAAATCTCTTACGAAGGAGCGATGAGGAAACTTCACGAAGGAAAAGGAAATCTTATAAGAAGCGTCGAGAATATAAAAGATCTGGGAGCGAAAGCATCAAAAGTAATCCCACCAGCACTACTTGAAAGAGCGGATTAAGAAGAACATAATTAACCATAAATCATAAATAAGGAGATACAATGAAAAAAGTATTAATGTTTGCGGTGGCGTTCTTTTTCTTGTTAACTACTTTGATATTTTCACAAGATCAGGGAATGACAGGAGAGACACACAAAAAGAATGTTGGAAAAATTCTTTGGGCAAAAGAAAGAATTAAGAAGGATATGCAGGATCAAATAAAGTATGATACTGAATTTGATGTTTCTGATCCTTTATACGGAAGAATTTTTCTGGAGAAAAGTTTACCTCGTCTTGCAGAAAAAGATGGAGAGGAATGCCAGAATTTATATGCAACATTTAAGTTGAAAGTCTTTATCAATGGTGAAGATAAAGGGTATATTAATGAATCATATTTCCCGGGAGGACAAACCTGGACAACAGCACAGATAAATTTAAATCTTTCTCCGGGAGATAATGTGGATGACGTAAACGGAGGAGTACCAGAAAAGTGGGCGGCATTGGTTAAAGAGTTAAGCAATGGAAGTTACCAATGCAAATTTGAATTTTATGGTGGTCAGTATGAAAAGTGTCTTAAAAAATGTGCTGAGGGTTCTTTTACGCTGGTTAAATCAGGAGAAATGACTGCGGGAAAATTAAAAAAATTACCTGATGCAAAAAGAAAAGATGCAGCACTTGAAAATGAAATGATAAAAGCAATAAAAGATCGCGGCTGGCAGAATGAAACTCCGGTTAAAGTAGTTATAGTAGAAGAAGACTGGCGGATTATTCGCGATGCATGGGGAAATATTCTTCGTAAAGAGATAAATACAAATGTGGTTCTTAAAAAGAATGATGGCACTTGCAGGTTAACTGATATTTCCTTCGAGAGACCTTATCAGGGGAATAATAAATATGGTTCTACAGAGGTGTATGGAATAGGATTGAAGAATATTCCGTTTGATTGCGATGCGGTGAACCACTAAGGGCACTAAGTTCACTAAGAGCACTTAGAGCATAGAGTGATATAATATTCTAAGTTGATTTAAATGAATGCTTAGAAATATATAAATGATTTATCTTATAAAATTGTTGGCTGTGCTATTGAAGTGCATAAGGAACTTGGACCTGGCTTATTGGAAATAGCTTATGAAAGAGCTATGAAATATGAATTAAAATCTAAAAATTTAAAATATGAAAGTCAGGTTCAGGTTCCTGTTTTATGAAAAATTAATTTATTGCTCTCCCCGACTCTCTCTTTTATCAAAGATATCAAAATATAATTATATCTTAATAATCTCTGTGTTCTTAGTGTCCTTAGTGGTTACTATATTTGGGTAGTTAATAAAAAACATTCATAAAAACAGGAACACTGTGAAAGAACCAGAAGTAACATTGCAGCTTGCAATAGAGCATGGATTAACTCCAGAAGAGTATGAACGGATAGAAAAAATTCTTGGAAGAACTCCGACATTTACTGAGTTAGGAATATTCAGTGTAATGTGGAGCGAACATTGCAGCTATAAAAATTCAATTGCTCTACTAAAGACATTACCAAGAAGCGGAGGTAGATTGTTGGTTGGGGCGGGAGAAGAAAATGCAGGTTTGGTGGATATTGGAGAGGGACTCGCAGTTGCTTTCAAAATAGAAAGTCATAATCATCCTTCTGCGGTAGAACCATACCAGGGAGCAGCTACTGGAGTAGGGGGAATTCAGAGAGATATTTTTACAATGGGTGCTCGTCCAATTGCTTCACTTAATTCTTTGCGTTTTGGTTCTATTAAGGATGCAAGAACAAAATTCTTGTTAGATGGAGTTGTAAGAGGAATTGGAGATTACGGAAACAGCTTCGGAGTTCCAACTGTTGCAGGAGAAGTATATTTTGATGAATGTTATCAGGGAAATCCACTTGTAAATGCAATGTCAGTTGGAATAGTTAAAGTGAACGAAGTCGTTTCAGCAACAGCTAAAGGAAAAGGGAACACAGTGATGATAGTTGGATCATCAACCGGAAGAGATGGAATACATGGGGCTACTTTTGCTTCTGAAGAAATTTCGGAAAAATCGGAATCTAAAAGACCATCTGTTCAGGTAGGAGATCCATTCACAGAAAAACTTTTACTTGAAGCTACTTTAGAGATTGCAAAGCACGATTGGATAGTTGGTATTCAGGATATGGGTGCTGCAGGAATTTCATGTTCAACAAGTGAAATGAGTGCAAAAGGTAAAGCAGGAATGAATATCGATCTGAACAAAGTTCCGTTGCGTGAAAGTGGAATGTCTGCTTATGAAATTATGCTTAGTGAAAGCCAGGAACGAATGCTGGTTGTTATCAAAAAAGGATATGAGAAAAATGTAAAAGAAGTTTTTGATAAATGGGACTTAAATTGCGAAGTGATTGGTGAAGTAACCGATGATGGAATTCTTACAATAAACTATGAAGGTAAGATAAAAGCACAAATCCCTTCTTATGAATTAGTACTTGGTGGAGGTGCACCGGTTTATATACGAGAACAAAAAGAACCGGAATATATTTCCACAATGCAAAACTTTTCTAAAGAGAAAATTCCACTACCAGTCGATTTACATGAAACATTTTTAAAAGTTTTTGCATCACCAAATATAGTGTCTAAAAAATGGGTTTATGAACAATATGATTCTATGGTGAGAACAAATACCATAGTTGGACCTGGAAGTGATTCTGCAGTAGTGCTTATAAAAGGAACTAATAAAGCCTTAGCTGTAAAAACAGATTGTAACGGAAGATATGTTTACCTGAATCCAAAAGAAGGAACAAAGATTGCAGTTGCTGAATCTGCTCGGAATATAGTTTGTTCTGGAGGAGTTCCTCTTGCGATTACAAATTGCTTAAATTTTGGTAATCCGTATAAACCAGAAGTTTACTGGCAGTTTGCAAAAGCAATTGAAGGAATGGGAGAAGCTTGTCGTCATTTTGATACTCCTGTTACAGGAGGAAATGTAAGCTTTTATAATGAGTCACCTGATGCTTCAGTTTATCCTACTCCAGTTATTGGTATGCTTGGATTAATAGAAGATATTAAACATATAACAACTTCATGCTTTAAGGATGAAGGAGATATAATTTATTTACTTGGTGAAGATAAGGAAGAAGTAGGTGGAAGTGAATATCTAAAGGTTGTTCATAATCTTGTTCAAGGTAATTGTCCTGTTATGGATTTAGAAGTTGAAAGCAAGTTACATCAAACACTTCTTGGATTAATTCGTAAAGGACTTGTAAAGTCTGCTCACGATATTTCTGAAGGGGGAATTCTAACAGCAATAGCTGAATGTTGTGTTATGAATCAAGAAGAACAACTCGGAGCAATAGTTGATATTCCCATTAAAACAAGAGAAGATTTCTCGCTTTTTTCAGAGAGTCAATCAAGAGTAATTATTTCTGTTTCAAAAGAAAATGAAAAAATAGTTGAAGAATTCACTGCAAAACTAGACCAACCATTAGTGAAACTTGGTTTTACGGGAGGAACAGAATTGCAGATTAATTCAAAATATACTTTTAAAATAAACCAGCTAAGTGACATTTATTTTAATACGATTTCAAAAATAATGGGTGAAAAAAATTAAAATTCTGAATTACATAAATGGACTAAGACATAGAATTCAAAAGGTAATAAACAGAATTTACCGTGGGCTTGATTTACTGTTAAAAATTTCTCCAAAAGTAAATTATGTGTGGGGATTCATAAAACACTATTTTGGCGGTTTGTATGATCGGATAGATCGGCATCATATATTTTTATTTGCCGGAGGTCTTGCGTTTGCATTATTTACTTGTATAATACCCTTTATGTTAATTCTGTTTTGGGTTCTTGGAAATTTTTTAAGTTCAGAAAATTTGCAGCTAAATATTTTTGTGTTTATAGATCAGATGATTCCTTATCAGGATTATGCAGATTTTGTGAAATCAATTATTGAAAAGAGAATAACACAGGTTGTTGAATATAAAAATATTGCTGGTATAATTGGATTTGTTGGTTTGTTCTTTGCCGCAAGTAGTTTTTTTAGTGCGTTAAGAACTGTTCTTAATAAAGTTTTTGGGCAGGATAAAGATATAAATCTTTTTCTTGGTTTTTTGCGGGACTTTGGAATTATTCTGTTGAGTATTGTAATATTTCTTTTTTTAACATTGTTATCTCCCGTTTTAGATTATCTTCGTTTTGCCTCAGAAAAAATTCCTTTTCTTCAATTTTTACAGCACGGACTTTTTCAATATACAATTACCACACTTATCTCAATAATCATTCTTACAACATTATTTGCAGTTGTCTACAGGTATATTCCAACAGTAAAAATAAGAAGAAGATCAGCAGCAGTTGGAGCTTTGTGGGCGGCTTTACTTTGGGAAGGGGCAAAACAATTGTTTGGGTTTTATATCTACCATTTCCCAACACTGAGCAATATTTATGGTACTTATGTGCTTGTTATTGTTGTTGCTTTCTGGATTTATTATTCTTCTGCAGTATTTATTTTTGGTGCGGAAATAGGAGAGTTGTTCAACCAACGATTAAATGCAAGCATTGAAAAGAAAACTCAAAAATCCCTTTTCGATTAAACCTAAAACAAATTGTATTGCAAACCTATTCTTGTACTTAGTAATCTTGGGTTATTACCTTGTTTGGTTAATGCAGACGAAACAGTGAAATAAATATTGTTTTCAATATAGTACCAGAAAGATAAATTCAGGTTGTGTTCAATTGTGGCAACTATATTCTGTGGTTTAATTATTCCAATTCTGTAACCCGAAACAAAGTTAATCCTGTTACTCAATTCATAAATAAAATCTATTCCGCTTCTAAATTGCAATTGTTTTAAGAAAGAAGAATCAAGCGGTGTAAATGCTTCTGCGACAAAATTAACTTGTGTCCTCCAATTAAGAGGTATCGAATATCTTCCACTTGAAGATAAGTTTGGATTACCTGGTGGTTTTTTATTAAATGTTGAAAGCGGAAAGAGAATTCCGAGTGAAGCATCCCAGCCATAATATCTCTCATTAACCCGTTCATTTATTCCAAATAAAACCTGGCGCATCCTCAATATACCAAGTGAACCGACGTTATCATCTGTTAATTCTTCGCATTTATTAATTTCTTCTTCAATATCCGCAAGCCAGTGGGTTTCATAAGTAATTCCGTATCTGTCATAGTATTCATTTTCCCGTTCGATTATGTTGGCAATTTTTATCATGATTGATTTGGGTAAATAATCGTATATAATTTTGTCTTTCAACAGATGGTCTTCAATTCTCACTGCCTTTGCAAGAGCCGTTGCATTAATGTATCTTCCAAAACCAAAGCCAACAGTGAAATCAGAAGCAATTTGTTTATAAAAATTTGCGTGTTGAATAGTTACTTTAGCGAATCCAAACCAGTCAATATCTTCCCACATATATTTTCTGAAACTGAAGTCAGTCTTCACGTTATGGTTTAAGTCGCCAAAATTTTTCCCTCCACTTGCATCAATATTTAAAAACCATGCCAACGGTTGTGAGGAATAAAATGTTTTGAACAGCAATGTTGCGTCAGCATTGTTAGACTTAACTATATTTCCCGATTCAGACCAGTTCCACGAGCCATCAAATCTTAAAGTGTTAGCCTTACTGATTGGAACCTGGTAATCATAAACACTTACTCTTTGACTAAAATTTATACTTGTCAGTAATAATATTGCAAGAATTATTTTTTTCATATTTTAATTCCAATAATCATACAAAAGATAATTAAAGAAAAATTTTTAACAAAGGACTTGCCTTTTGAAAGCAAATTAATTAATTTTAATCAGATAAATAAATCTGTTTATAAATGACTGTAATATTTTCAAAAAAATGTGAGTACGGAATCCAAGCGGTGCTTTTCCTTGCAACGAGGGGAAAGGATGAAGTTGTTCCTGTTGAAGAGATTTCACAAGAGTTGAAAATTCCGAGAGAATTCGTCTCGAAAATATTGCAAACACTGACTAACAGCGGTATTATTGAATCCAAAAAGGGAAAAGGCGGAGGATTTTCATTAGCTAAATCAGCAGCTAAAATAAAATTGATTGATATTGTTAAATCAATTGATGGACTTGATGTATTTAATTCTTGTGTGCTAGGATTTCCAGAATGTGATTCTAAAAAACCATGTCCTGTTCATAACGATTGGGGCAAACTTAGAGATGAAGCATATGAAATGCTCAGCAAGCAAACTCTTGAAGAGCTGAAGGAAGCAACAATGAATAAATTAAAATCGCTGTAAAAATTTTTATAATAAAAACAGACAAAATAATCCGAGTATGAATTCCGAAAAATATAAAGTTACAAAGAACAAACAGAAACCTATTCAAAGAATTAGATTTATTATTCAATCTATCTTTACAATGCTTTGCATATGGATTGGTATAGAATTTTACTTCTTCATTAAGTTCTTAGAAACAGCTGGGTTGGAAGGAAGTTTTTATCGACCATCGGGTGTAGAAGGATTTTTACCAATAAGCTCGTTAATGAGTTTGTATTATTTTATTTTGACAGGAGAATTACATTCAGTTCATCCAGCAGGATTCTTTATACTGATAGCAATTTTAGTGCTTTCATTTGTATATGGCAAATCTTTTTGCAGCTGGTTATGTCCTGTAGGCTTTTTATCGGAATTGATTGGCGATTTTGGTGAAAAAATTTTTAAGAGGAAAATAATGCTACCAAAATGGTTGGATATTCCATTGCGAAGCATTAAATATCTTTTACTTGCGTTTTTTGTTTATATAATTTTTTTCGCAATGGATGCATTTGCATTAAAAATTTTTCTAGACAGCCCTTATAATATTATTTCAGATATTAAAATGTGGTACTTTTTTGCCAATATTTCACAGTTTAGTCTATTGGTGATTTCAATTTCATTTCTATTATCGATTATAATAAGAAATTTTTGGTGCAGATATTTGTGTCCTTACGGAGCTTTACTTGGAATATTTTCTTTACTAAGTCCGAATAAAATAAAAAGAGAAACAAGTACTTGCGTCGATTGCAATCTTTGCGCTAAAGCCTGTCCATCTAGAATTAAAGTAGATAAATTAAAGTATGTTATATCAGATGAATGCACGAACTGCTTAAACTGTGTTGATGCTTGTCCTGTTGCAGATACGTTAAAAGTAAACTCTATGATTACAAAGAAAAGTTTGGACAAAAAATATATTGCTTTAGGAATCGTTCTGATTTTTATGATTATTACTGCTATTGGAATGATATCAGGAAACTGGCAGAATAAAATTACTGCTGAAGAATATCATCATTATTTTAAAGATCTTGAAAATATTGGACATCCAACAAGTGCGCAGGAAGTCAAAAATCTCGGTGAAAAATAATTTTTTATTAGAAGTAGAATTTGATTTACATTTTATTAATTAATTTTATTTTCATTATGCAAGAAACTAAAAGTTTAATCGAGTATTCTAAAAACTATTTTTGCAAATTCATATTTCATGAACTGCTTAAGAAAAATGTTCTTCAGATAGTCAATTATCAATTAACAATTCTTCTCATATTTTCAAATCGCATCAGATTCTCTATTATAAAAAGCATAAAAAGGATGGCATAAATGAAAATTAAAAAGTTATTTGAAATATTCTTTCCGCCACAGCCATGGAGACTGCCTGTAATAGTAATTATAGGAATATTTATTGGAGTGCTTTTAATTATTTTTAAAATTTCAAACGCTGCTTCTTACCTGTCAAATGATCCATTAACCTGTATGAATTGTCATGTTATGGCAACACAATATGCAACATGGCAGCATTCAAGTCATGCAAGAGTTGCCACTTGTAATGATTGTCATGTGCCTCACGACAATTTTATTAAAACTTATTTTTTCAAGGCACAGGATGGAATGAGACACGCTACAATATTTACTCTCAGATTGGAACCACAAGTAATCAGAATAAAAGAAGCAGGAATAAATGCTGTTCAGGAAAACTGTATAAGATGCCATGAACAATTAGTAGAAAGAACAAAACTTGATTTAGTCTCTGATAATAAAATGACACATGGCGGCGACAGACTTTGCTGGGATTGTCATAGAGAAACTCCGCATGGAAGAGTTAACAGTTTATCGGCTGTGCCGAATGCAAGAATTCCAAAACTAAATCCTGTTATGCCTGAATGGTTGTATAAATTTACAAAAGAAGAAAGTAAATAGTTAAAGTTTAATAAAAGGAGTATTTATGAAAAAAATAACAGAACTTATTAAAGAAAAACCTTATGTAGGATGGATAATATTTGGTGCAACAGTAGTAGTTGTATTCATTATTGGTTTATTTGCAGCCTCAATTGTTGAAAGAAGAAGTGAAGCGATTCAACTTTTTCAGACCGTAAAGCCTATAGCAGAATGGGAACCAAGAAATGAAGTTTGGGGAGAAAATTATCCACGCGAATATGAGACATACATTCAAACTCTTGATACAAACTTTGCCAGCAAGTATGGTGGAAGTGCAATGGTCGATATGCTTTCAAGAGATCCTAAACTTGCAATTTTATGGGCTGGTTATGCTTTCTCCAAAGATTATAATCAGGGCAGGGGTCACTATTATGCAATTAAAGATATTAGAAATACTTTGAGAACGGGACAACCTCAGCCAGCAACTTGTTGGACTTGCAAAAGCACAGATGTACCAAGGTTGATGAATGAAATGGGAGTTGATTCATTTTATCAAAAAGGCTGGGCTACGCTTGGTAGTGAAGTAGTAAATGCAATCGGTTGCCAGGATTGTCACGATCCCAAAACTATGAATTTAAGAATTACGCGTCCTGCCCTTGTTGAAGCATTTAAAAGACAGAATAAAGAAATAGAAAAATCAACTTATCAAGAAATGCGTTCACTTGTTTGTGCTCAATGCCACGTTGAATATTATTTCAAAGGGAAGGGAAAGTATTTGACTTTTCCTTGGGACGATGGTTTAACTGTTGATGATATGGAAAAATATTATGATAAGGTTGAGCATGTCGATTTTGTTCATTCACTTTCAAAAGCGCCTATATTAAAAGCGCAGCACCCAGATTGGGAAGTATTTAAAATGGGAATACATTCACAAAGGGGTATTTCTTGTGCTGATTGCCATATGCCTTATAAAAATGAAGGTGGAGTTAAGTTTACAGATCATCGTATTCAATCGCCATTAAATAACATTTCTCGTTCCTGCCAAGTTTGTCATCGAGAAAGTGAAGAAACTTTGCGAAATAATGTATATGAAAGACAGGATAAAATTAAACAACTTTTAGAAATTGCAGAAGAAAATCTTGTTAGAGCTCATCTGGAATCTAAAATTGCTTGGGAAAGAAATGCAACCGAGCAACAGATGAAAAATATTTTGCAGTTAATAAGACACGCACAATGGAGATGGGATTTTGTTGCTGCTTCGCATGGCGGAAGTTTTCATGCGCCTGTTGAATGTGCAAGAATTTTAGCAACTTCGATTCAAAAATCGAATGAAGCGCGAATTGAACTTGCACAATTACTTACTAAATTAAACGTACCTTTACCAGTTATTCTGCCAGATATTTCCACAAAAGAAAAAGCACAAAAATTTATTGGTTTGGATATTCAAAAGCTTGTTCAAGAAAAATCAACTTTCTTGACTACTGTCGTTCCCAAATGGGAGGCTGATGCTAATGAAAGACAATCAAAAATGAAAAAGTATTAATAATTTTTATAGGAGCTAATATGACTCGTTATTTGCTATTTACCCTTTTTGTTTTTTCAATTTCGTTTGCTCAGGAAAACACAAATGGATGGAAATTTTCAGGGCAATTACAACTAAGAAGTGAATTGGATGGAAGAGATTTTTCAAATAAAACTTATCCTCTCACTTTTGCAAGTTTAAGAACTCGTTTTGGAGTAGAAAAAGCAATTGATGATAAGCTTGTGTTTTTTTTACAGGCTCAGGACTCAAGAGTTCTTGGGGAAGAACCGACTTTAACTTCAAATATAAAAAATCTTGATTTGCACCAGGGCTTTGTAAAACTGATAAGACCTTTTGAAATTCCAGTAACAGTTCAAGCAGGCAGATTTGAAATGCAATATGGAACCGAAAGATTTATTGGGGCTAGTAACTGGGTTTATACTGGTAGATCTTTTAATGGTATAAGATGTATGTTTGATGTTGGAGCTAAATTAGATATCTGGGCAATTACGCAAAATGAAAATGTAGCATATATCAGTTCAGCAACTCCAACTTTTTATTCTTTCCCTTCTAAACAAAATCAGAGTGTTGGTTTTTATGGTTTTTGGATGAGTAAAGAATTTGATGAAAAACAAAAGTTAGATCTGTTTGCGTATTATGAGATTAACAGAAAAATGACGAATGGAGAAAATAAAGATGTAAGTGTTACTAGTGTAGGATTAAATCATAATGGCAAATATGGAGATATTTCAACAATAACAGAAGCAGCTTATCAACTTGGGAAAAGAAGCATAAAAGATGTTTCGGCTTATTTATTTTCGATTACATTAAACTACAAAATAAAAGATATTAAGATTGGTTTGGCAACTGACTTTCTTTCTGGAACAAAACCTTCAGTCACTGATAAATTTAGTACTTTCGTTTTATCTTTTGGGACAGGACATAAATATTTAGGATATATGGATTATTACTTTAAAAATACTTTAACAAATACACTTGGAATTAATGATATTTATTTAACTACAAGTTTGAATCCTGAAAATTCTAATTTTAGCGGTGGAATAAATATTCACCATTTCTCTTCTGCTCAAAAATCAAGGTCTGGGCAAAAAGTGTTTGGACAGGAAATTGATTTAACAATTAAATATGAATTTATTAAAAACACTTCGATTAATTGGGGATTTAGTCTTTTTCTACCCGGTGATTTAATGAAATCAGCATTTCTTACCTCTCTTGGAGAAGAAAGAAAAGATATGGCTTATTGGTCTTATTTAATGATTATTGCTAATATTTAAGATTAAAATTGATTACGAATAAATTTTTGGAGTGAATTTGAAATAAAAAAAAATCAAAAAAAACTTTTGCCTTTTAAAAATAAATTTTTAATTTACAGTTGTTACGAAATAGAATTAAGTATTACAACTTAACTTTGGTTTTCAATCATTAAACTGGTTAGTTAGTTTGTTGAATTTATATAACAATTTTATTAATCAATTAATCAAAATAAACATCAACTTTCATGGAGGTAAACATGAAAAAATTATATTCATTTCTTTTTATTCTTACTTTTTCAGTTTCTCTTTTTGCTCAGCAATGGGTTGCTAAAACAAGCGGTACCACTGGTGCAATTTGGGGAATTGATTGGGTAAATGCTTCTGTAGTTTGGATTTCAGCTGATAACGGTGATGTAAAGAGATCTACGGATGGTGGAAACACTTGGCTTGCTGCTGGTAATGTTGGGCAGGATGGTGCCTATGGCATTGCAGCTTTAAGTGATCAAATTGCAGTTGTTGCAACTGGTCCGGGTTCCGGTAATGGAAATATTTATCGTACAACAAACGGTGGAACAAACTGGACAACAGTTTATACAGGTCCTTCTGGATGCTGGTTTAACTTTATCGACAATGTTTCTTCAACCCTTCTCTGGGCTTTGAGTGATCCAATTGGCGGTAACTTTCATATTCTAAAATCTACTGATGCAGGAGTAACTTGGTCTCTTGCTAGTAATCTTCCAACGCAACCTGCTTCAAACGTTTTCGGTGCTAACGATTCTTATTATAGAATTGGTAATACAGCATGGTTTGGTACAGGAGGAAGTAGTGCTACTCTAGCAAATCGTGTTTATAAAACCACAACAGTTCCTGATGGTCCATGGACTTATGGAACAACGTCCGCACAATATCCAGGTTCTATTGCATTTACTACTACAACAGGAGTAGGTTTTGCTGGTTTCTGGAGTAATACTACTACATATGACAAAACCACCGATGGTGGAGCTACCTGGACTGCACAGACTTCTCCAATGGGAAATGTTGAAGGATTAGATTATATTCTTGGAACAACTTATTGCTGGGCTGCTACAAGTACTGGTATTTTCAATACAAGCAATAATGGAACAAGCTGGACTCAAAATACTGTTCCTACCGGTGTTACAACAATGTATGCTGTAAAATTTTATGGTGATTGTAATGTTGG
>CAZQSR010000049.1:0-14548 GCA_964596145.1 uncultured Ignavibacteriaceae bacterium | reverse complement strand
GCCCGCATTACGCTTATACAATGTTGGCGGTAGTTTTTTTATTCAATTCTCCTTAATACCCCCTTTAATTTTGCTTCAACTCCAAGATTATCAAAAAGTTTTTCAGTCAATGTTAATGTCTTCTTGAAAGCTGTTTTAATATCTGTCGGATCTAATTCTGATGTTGTCTGCTGAAATAACGAATACCAATATGGATCTATGTCTTTTTCCAAGCTTTTTGTTGGACTTTCCCAATGTTTGGTTTGGTATGTTTCAATTCTTATTAACCAAAGTAAATATTTTTGAACATTTGATAAGCTTTGGTAAGCGTGAGCAAATTCCTGTCGTTTAATTAAGTTGCTTGTTGTAAGTAAAACATTCAACAATGATTGGCTCAACCACAGGATATTTTCATTTGTTGTTCGATCAGGTACTTTAGTTTTTATTTCTTTGAGCGTGTTAGTCAATAAATCTTCTTTATCTACTAAAATCATCTTGTCAAAGTCGCTAAACTCTACCAAACCGTCCCACGATTTGATAACTTCCATTTGGTCGTTTGTCAAAAAATGAAACTCCCCCCTTATCATATTTTCAAAAATGGCAACTTCACTTCCATACTCGTTGGTAAAATATAATGCCAAAGGATGAATTTGGCTTACCCAATTTTCAGCGGAAAATTTTTCTTTATCCTTCAAGAAGATGTAGAATTCAATATCTGAATATTTGTCCCCTTCATTTTTGGTAAATGACCCGTACATAAATACGGCAGAAATATTTTTATCATTTTGAGCTATTGACTTTGTTTTGTCAATCATTTGTAACTGTGTCATTTTCTAATTTTTTAATATTAACAATCGCCCTTTCTACTTTGCGTATTAAAGGATATTTCAATTCTTATTCTATCTTACAGTTACTTATAGCTTCATTTTCTTGAATGTTTTTCGTTGTTAATTGTTTCTTCAAATTACCGCCAACATCTGTAAGTACGCAATATTGCGTATATATCTCTTTTATTTTTTTCATTTATTGTTAAAATTTAAGAGTTTTTTTTCACTGTTCAAATATTTTGTTTCGTCTTTACAAATAATAAAATCGAGCGGACTGCGGATTTTTTGAAGAGCTTTGCTGCTAATGTGTGTATAAATTTCAGTGGTCTTTACGCTTTTGTGTCCAAGCAGCTCTTGTATATATCTCAAATCAGTTCCATGTTCAAGTAAGTGCGTTGCAAAAGAATGCCTTAAAGTATGCATTGATACTTGTTTTGTAATTTTGCTTGACTTTACTGCTCTTCTTAAAACAGCCTGTATGCTTCTCTCCGCTAAATGTTTATTAATATTTTCACCCGGGAATAACCATCCGCTTGCACCAAGTTTATAAGTCTTCCAATAATTTACTAATTGCTCTCTTAAAGATGCGGGAAAAATAGTATAACGATCTCTTTTCCCTTTCGCACTTCGTATGTGAATTAATTCTCTGCTTCCATCAATGTCTTCTATTTTTATTCTTACTAATTCACCAACCCTCAATCCACAAGCATAAGCTAGCATTAGCATTGTCTTATGTTTTAAGTTATTCACGGAATTAAATATTTTAATAACTTCATCTTCATTCAATACATCTGGAAGTTTGTGTTCTTTTTGTGGACGTGGAATGTTTCCTACTATAAATGGTGTTTTATAAAGCTCAACATAAAGAAATCTAATAGCATTAAACATCTGATTTATCGTAGAAGCCTGCCAATTTTTTTCTTTAATTAAGTAAAGCAAGTATTTTCTTATTTCCTCATTTGAAATATTTCGAGGATGTACCGGGTTAAAATGTTTTACAAATGCCCTCAGACAGCCTGTATATGATTTAATTGTTTTGTGGCTGTAGTTCCTTAAAATCAGCTCTTCGCGAACTTTTTGGTAAAATCCGGTTTTTGTTTTTTCTTCAATCTTCACAAAAATTTAAAACTCCGTTACGATACTCACAGAGTAAAATTGCAATTTTTGTTTAACCTTACTAATAGCTTTTTACAAGTTCAATAATTTGTTCAATTAAAACTTAAGTAAAAGCATAAACAGATTCAATAGAGTCGGGATAAAATTATAACCCTCCAGATAAGTTTACTTCATTATTTTATTAACATCAATTTCATTGTCTGGTTTGATTTACCGGCCTGTAATCTGCACAAATAAATTCCTGCCGGTAGTTTTGCTGCATTAAATTCTGTTTGATAAATGCCTTGTTTTTTTTCTTCATTAACAAGAATTGCTAATTCTTTTCCAAGTAAATCATAAACTTTTAATGACACAAAAACCGTGTTGGTAATTTTGTACTTTATAATTGTAGCGGGATTAAAAGGGTTCGGGTAATTCTGACAAAGATGAAAATCTTTTTCATCCAATAAATTTTTATCAACAACAATTGCTGGTTCAGGAGGAAAAATATATTCAAGAATAAAGTCGATATTCGCTCTCCATAAGCCCCAGCTGTGTCCCTCGGGTAATTCTCTCCACAAAAATTGGTAACCTTTGTTTATCAAATTGTCTCTGAAGTTTCTCATGTTTTGCCATAAAGATTCATAAGTGCCCCAGACACTAACCCATTTAATGTTTTTATATTGTCCATTTATAATAAGATTATATGCTTCATAATTATTAGGTTGAAACGCCGCAGAGTGCAAACCGCAATTTCCAAAAACATCTGCATGGTTATAACTTATTAATGCGGAGATATTCGCTCCGTAAGAATCGCCGACAACCAATCTTTCCTGCGGCGTTTTTCTTGTTCTGTAAGAGCTATCAATAAAAGGCACAAGCTCATTTACAAAAAATAATCTGTATGCGTCTCTTAGTGATCCTGCGTATTCATTGTTCCTGTTGTTTGGTCTAACAAAAATTCCTATCGCCGGTCTTATTTTTCCGCTGTCAATAAGGTTATCAAATATATTGTTTGCGTAAGCAAGACTAATATATTCTGAGCCATCCTGGAAGTAGGCTGTTGAATATATTTTATTTGTATCTGAAGCATAACCCGGCGGGAAATAAACCGTAACTAAAAAAGTCGATGCTGTGTTTGTGCTTTGAAAATTAAATTGAGTTGTTGTTCCATGTTGAATTCCCGGTTTATAATTTATTTCCCATGGTTGTATATATTCCGGCATTGCTAATTCACTGTTTGGACCATAACCACCTGCACAGGTGCGTGGATTGAGCGGGTCTAAAATCCAGTTGCTACCATTTAGAATAAACTTATAATCAAGTCGCGCATTCATTTCAAATGTTCTTGCATAATAGAAGAAGTTTGTTCCCGCAACATTAACCATGCTTGTTGATCCCCAGTTATTAAAATCTCCCGCAACAGCAACAGTAGAAGCTGAGCCGCGGTAAATAAAGACAGCGTAATTGCTTTCAATTATAGGAATGCCTCGCGGATAGTGATAATTAATAAGACTATCTATCTTTATGCTTTTAAGCGAATCATTAAGAGAGTTTAAGTATGAAATAAAATTCAAAAACTGTGGTTGTGCATTTACACATACGTTAAACAGTAACACCAAAAAAGCAATCGTAAAATATTTTTTCATAAGAACTAAAATCCATTTTAATTTATTCAAAATATAACGAACATTACCAAAACTTTTACAGTCTAATCATTAAAAATAAAATTCTTATCTTTGCAAAGATTTTTTAACAAGCTTTTGAGGAAGATATGTTCGATCCAAAATATAAATTCACTTGTGTTGACAGATTTTTAAAATATGCAAAGTACGATACACAGTCCGACGACAATTCTGAAACTTTTCCAAGCACAGAAAAACAAAAAATTCTTGCAAAAGATTTAGCAGAAGAATTAAGAGAGCTGGGTTTAACTGACGCCACAATGGATGACTATGGTTATGTGATGGCGACCTTACCATCAAACACGGATAAAGATGTTCCGGTAATTGGATTTATTGCCCATCTCGATACTTCTCCGGCTGTATCTGGCGAAAACGTCAACCCGATAATTCACAAAAATTATAAAGGCGGCGATATTCTTCTTCCAAAAGAAAATGTGGTAATACCAGCAGCAGATAATCCGGATCTTGCAAAGATGATTGGATACGACATAATTACTTCTGATGGTTCAACGCTGCTTGGCGCTGACAACAAATGCGGAGTAGCAGAAATAATTGATGCTGTAAATTATTTAATTACTCATCCCGAAGTAAAACATGGAACAATAAAAATCTGTTTTACTCCCGATGAAGAAGTGGGAAGAGGAACAGAAAAATTTGATGTTAATAAATTCGGTGCAAAATATGCTTATACTGTTGACGGACAAACACGCGGCGAAGTAGAAGCAGAAACTTTTTCTGCTGATAGTATGTCGTTTGCCTTTTACGGAAGAAATATTCATCCCGGCTATGCAAAAGGAAAAATGATAAACTCTGTAAAAGTCGCTTCTGAATTTATAAACAGTCTTCCAAAAGATCGCCTGTCGCCGGAGACAACTTCAGGAAGAGAAGGATATGTTCATTGTACAGACTTTAAGGGAAACGAAGAACAAAGCATTCTTAAATTTATTATCAGAGATTTTGAACAGGAAAAATTAAAAGAATACGAAGACTACCTGAAAGAACTTGCAGAACAAGCTTGTAAAAAATTTCCCGGTTCAAAAGTTACAATAAAAGTGAATGAACAATACCGCAACATGAAATACATTTTGAAAGATCATCCACAGGTTACCGATAATGCGCTTGAAGCAATGAAAAGACTTGGAATAGAATCAATTATGTCTCCAATCCGCGGTGGCACTGATGGTGCAAGACTTTCATTTATGGGATTACCGACTCCAAACATTTTCGCCGGAGAACACAGTTTCCACTCAAAAACAGAATGGGTTGCTATACAGGATATGGAAATGGCTGTAATGGTGATTGTAGAAATCTGTAAAATATGGGAAGAGAAAGCATAAATTATATGGATGAATTTTTATCTGCCGCAATTGATGAAGCAAAAAAAGGATTAAGCGAAGGCGGTATTCCTATCGGCTCCGTTATTGTTCATAAAGGAAAAGTTATTGGACGAGGACATAACAGACGAGTACAAAAAGGAAGTGCTGTTCTTCATGGTGAAATGGACGCTCTGGAAAATGCGGGAAGACTTCCTGCATCTGTTTACAAAGAATGCGTTCTTTATACTACGCTTTCTCCGTGTTCAATGTGCAGCGGTGCAATTTTATTATACAAGATTCCTCACGTTATAATTGGCGAGAACAAAACTTTTTTGGGTGAAGAAGAGCTTCTTAAATCAAAAGGAGTAAAAGTTGATGTTCTAAACGATGAAACATGTATAAAAATGATGGAGGACTTTGTTGCTACTAATCCTGTTTTGTGGAATGAAGATATTGGTGAATAAAAATTAATAATAAAAACCAACTGAAAAATAAAAATAGACAGGTCCCCAGCACAAAGGATTACCGGGAAGATTCTGAGTCAGATTAAAACTTCTTCCCACAGAAAATTCTGCGGGCCCAATTGGTGTATTAAAAGACAGAGTTCCTCCCAGACCATGTCGCAACTCTTTGAACTTAATTGTTTCCTGTTCTGCCCAAATTGAACCAAGGTCATAACGGAATAGAATATAAGTATCGAAGAAAATTTTAAATGGGAACATGTAACGATATTCTAATGAAGTAAGAAAAATCTGCCTTCCTTTATATTCGTTTTCTCTCATTCCAAAAAAAGAATATTGACCGCCAAGTGAATATTGTTGAGTTATTGGCAGGGTTTTATCTCCAAAGCCAATTTTAATTGTAGTTGAAATTGTATGACTTTCTGAAAAAGAAAGATATCCCTTATAATCGGCTCCAAAATTTGTATAACCAATTTCTCCGCCAAGAATTTTTTGTGCGGTTTCATAAAAACCAGATAATCTTAATCCCTTTGATGGATAAGGATATTTATCCTGAGTATCAATTATAAAAGCCCCTTTAAAACTTGTGATACAGCTAAGAAAAGGATCTAACGGGGATTGAGATAAATTTTTTACTTCGTTCATTTCGTATTTTCCGGTAAAAATTAAATTACCAAATCTTTGTACCTGTGTCCCCAACGAAGCAGAGAACCCATAAAATATTTGCCTGTATTCTCCAGACAAAGACCGTGAAAAGCGTTTATTTGATTGTGATATATCATCTTTGTAAGTAAAAACGTCATTTAGTTTATAATAGCCATTCAGGCTATATGTTAAGTAAGTATCAAACAATCTCATTGATTTTTGTTCTGCAACGTAAGATCGTCCTCTTTGACTTAAAAACATAACCAGTCCTATTTCTGCGCCAGTACCAAAAATGTTTTCATCTCTTAAATCGATACTTATTTGCGGACGATTTTCATTATCGAATTTAAAACCAAATCTGATTAAACTTGAAATCTTTTCATCTACATCGACTATTAAGTAATTATCATTTTTTCTTTTCTCTACGGAGATTGTAACGCTCTCAAATAAGTTTGTGCTTCTCAGGTTTGTTAAACCTTCCTGAATTTTTTTATTTAGAAAAATATCTCCCGGTTTAATTGGAAACTCCCGTTTTATAACCGTGCTGTTCGTAACATCATTACCTCGCACAATGATATCTGAAATTCTTCCTTCTTTAAATAAGAAAAAAAGTCTTCCTGTTTGTTTATCAAAAATTGTGGTGTCAAGCTCTGCAAGCGAGTAGCCTATCTGCCTGTAAATTCGCAATACTTCTTTAACCGCATTAATTACTTTGTGCGGATTAAAAACATTATTTAATAACGGATTAAAAACTGAATCTACAAATTCCTTTGAAAGTGAAGTTGTTCCATCAACAATAACTTCATTTACTTTAGGATTTTCATTCACTATAAATTTCAGAAAAGTTGCTTCGGGCTTTTCCGTAATCTCGGCAAAGACTTCTTCATAATTGCCGCTGGACTCAATGTTAGAAATATCAAAAAGAATTTTTGCCGACGAAACTGAATCAAGGTTTTGATAAGAATCAATTATAGTTTTATCTACAAAATCAGATTCAACAATTTTAACGTTATGAAAAAATTTTTCTTCTTTTGTTAAGCTTGAATAAAAGATAGAATCAATTCTGCTCTTAACTCTTCCGGCAATATTTTTTGCAGACTCATATCCTGCTTTAATTAAAGAATCAAGATTGCTAAAATCAGTTGAGGAATTATTATTAAGATCCGGGGCTATCACAAAATCTGCAAAACTATTTTGATATTCATTTTGCAATTTCATAGGAATGCTTACTACCTGGTCGGCAACTATCCATGGGAGTTCAAGTTCATCTTTCGTTCTTAGCGGGCTTGTTGTATTTACTGCAATTACAAAATCAGCTCCAAGTTCTTTTGCAGGAACAACCGGAATATTTGCAACAAGACCACCATCAACTAAAATTAAGGAATCAATTAATACGGGCGATAATAAAAACGATACACTTGAACTGGCTCTTAAAGCCTGACTTAAAGAACCATAATTAAGAATCACGGGTCTGCCGGTTTCTAAGTTTGTACAGACAGCAAAAAAATTATGCTCAAGACTGCTAAAATTTTCTTTAACTTTTACCGGAGCCTGAAGAGTCAGCAGATTTAAGTAATTCGATAATTTCTGACCATCATTAATTGATGTAGGAATTATTGGTTTAAGTCCTTTTAATCTTAATGAAAATACTGCTTTATCTTCAGTTACTTTTTGTTCAACAAATAATTCCCTGCGATTGGTTTTGCTATCTAATGAAAGAAGATTATCCCAATCAGTAAATTTAGTTATTGAGTCAAGTTCGTTAACAGTATAACCTGAAGAATATAGCCCGCCAACAATGCTTCCCATGCTGGTTCCCACAATCATATTAATCGGAACATTGTTTTCTTCAAGGGCTTTAATAACACCTATTTGTGAAATTCCTCTTGCCCCGCCGCCGCTTAGTGCAATTGCCACAATTGGTTTTAAAACGGGTACCCGATGTGACAGTCCAAAGGGTAACTGTTCAATTTTATAATCGAGACCAAGCCTGATTGTTGTTTCACCTTGCGGGAAAATTTCCACTTTAATTGCAAGCAAAACAAATAAAAGAGTTTTTATAAATTTTTCCATTTATTTTTTGGAAAAAGAAACTGTTAAATTTTACTTTTTCTTCTTCAACTGCTGCTGTTGTTTAGCTTTTTGTTCTGCAGCTTCCATCATTCTTTGCATAAATCCACCTTGCTTTTTAGGATTGTTGACGGGAACGAGTTCAAGATCTCTGTGTACATAATTAAAGTATTGCTGTTGAAGAATTGAGAACAGATTAAATAAAAAATAATAAAGGTTTAATCCAGAAGGAAAACTCATAAACAAAGCTGTAAGCATTATTGGCATAACATAAACAAGCATTTGCTGCTGCGGATCTTTTACAGTCATCTTTTGTTGAATGAATGTTGTTATACCCATTAATAGTGCTAACCCGCTTATTTGATTAATGCCAAATAATGGAATGTTATATCCAAGATGGAGAATAACATCTGGGCGGGATAAATCGTGTATCCAGAAAATAAATGGTTGTTGCCGTAGCTCGATTGCCGATTGAAACATTCCCCACAGCGCTATAAAAATGGGCATTTGTAAAAGAAGAGGAAGGCATCCACCTGCGGGATTTATTCCATAAGTAGAATAAAGTTTCATTGTCTCTTTATTTACTTTCTGTGGATCATCTTTAAACTTTGTTTTTATTTCGGCAATCTTTGGTTGAAGCATTTGCATTCTTTTCATTGAATACATGCTCTGTCTTGTAAGCGGATGAGTTAAAAGTTTTATTATCAAAGAAAAAATAATAATTACTATTCCGTAGTTTGGAATAATTGAATGCAAAAACTTAAACAATGGCAGAAAGACATATTCTGCAATTGGCCGTACAATAAATTTCAAACCAAAGAAGCTTCCAAAATCAATTATCGAGGTTAAATTATGGTTAAGATTTTTTAACAAATCATAACTAACAGGACCAACAAAAATTGTAAATGATTGCTTTTCATACGAAGTATTTTTAAATGGAAGTTTTAACCTTGCAGTGTAAAATTCTTTAACCCCGTTATCTTTATAATGCTGGGTATATCCTCTGATAAAAGCTCCTTCAACAACGTTAGGATTATCTGGAATTACTACTGCAGCAAAATATTTGTTTTTAAGAGCAAGCCAATCAACTTTTCCGTTAAAATCTTTTTCTAATTTTTCTCCACCTGAAGGAGCGTTTTCCATTACATATTCATCGCCATAATATAAACCGGCATTAGAGTAATTTGCTTCATCAACTGAATTTTCTTCTACAAATCTTAAACCGTTATTCCATACAAAGTCGTACTGGTTGCTGCTGATAAGATTATTCATCTTAATAAATTCAAGGTCGAATTTCAAATCATACTTATTGCCATAAAAGACAAAAGTTTTTTTGATTAAACCCGAATCGCCTGCCGGAGTTGAATAAGAAATTATAAGGGAGTCTTTTCCTGAAATTTTTTTATTCTCATTTATATTTGAAACAAAATCCAGATTGCCTGTTGAAACAGATTTTCCGTCTGATGTAATAAAGGCAATATCAAAACAGCCTTCTTTATTTGTTTGCATTAACTGCACAAGAGTTTGATAATATGGCACATTGTTGCCGAGATTTTTAGCGTACCAGTTTTTAAAGTTCTTCAGAAAGAGTTTTTTAATCTTTCCACCCTTGCTGGTAAGCTCGACAATTACCAGATCGTTTTCAATAGTAATTGTTTTTTCTGCACTTGCAGGTTTAGTAAAAAACTTTCCAAGGTTAAGTGAATCGGTAACTTTTTCTTTTAAATTAGAAACACTTGATGTGGTTTCCACCTTTTTTTCTTTTACAGAGTCTTGAAGATTGGTGGTTTGTTGTTTTTTATTTTCTGGTTGTTGAACCGGCGAACTGATGTATAGCCAGATCATCAAAATTATACCAATTAATACAAAAGCTGTTATTGTTTGTTTATCCATAAACTTTCTATTTTATTTAACAGGATCATAACCGCCGCGGTTAAACGGATTACATCTTAATATACGCCAAATAGATTTTAACGTACCTTTAAAAATACCAAAATGCTCAATAGCCTGTATAGAATATTCTGAACAAGTGGGATAAAACCTGCAAGACGGAGGAAAAAGCGGAGAAATGGTTTTCTGGTAAATCTTTATTAAACCTATTAAAAGTTTCCGCATTATAAAACACTACTTATTTTTTTTAGAATATTTGTTACCTGCGGCAGAATGAAATCTAGTTTAATCTTTTTGTTTTCATTCTGATTAAGGTTGATTGCCGTAAATACAATAAAAACCGAGTTAAAATTACTTTTACAAATATTTACAATTTCTGTTTTATTCAACCTGAACGATTCTCTAATAAGTCTTTTAACCCGGTTTCGCCAAACTGCGTTTCCGTTTTTTTTTGATACTGCAATCCCAATCTTAACGGCTGGTTTTGCAGTATCTTTTATAACCAAATATTGTGTTTTTATTATTCTATTTTCCGAAAAAATCGTTTTACCTTGATTAATTACCAGGGCAAAGATTTTTCTTTCTTTTATTCTTTCCTTTTTCGAGAGAGAATAATTTTTCAAAGAAATTACTTTTCGTCGCTAACGGTTAATTTTTTTCTACCCTTAGCTCTGCGACTAGCTAAAACTTTTTGCCCATTCTTGGTTTTCATTCTTTCTCTGAATCCATGTTTGTTTTTTCTTTTTCTGTTACTGGGCTGATATGTTCTTTTCATTTTAATCTCCTAAATAAAGTGTGCAAAAATAACCACCAAAAGCCTAATAATCAAAGATTAAATACATCCCTGCTTAATTAAAAAATTTTTATCTAAAAAGTAAAATTTAATTTGCTATATATGTTTTTACTCTATATTTTTTGGTAGAAATAGTTCCTTAAAATCCTGTTGATAACTTGTTAACAAGCCTCTTGTGTGAAAAGGTTTCACATTGCGTTTTTATAGTTCATTCACTCTGTTAACAGTTTTATTTTGTGAAAAAAATAAAGCGAGTTCGCTTAATTTATTTGTTTTTAATAAGTTATGGCTTCTTTTGTAATGTTGACAACTTGTTGGTAAGTTAAAGCCTGTTTCTCGAAGATTATAAAAAATAAAATGGATTTATTGCTAAAACAAAAAAAATTGTGGAAAACTAATGTCATCAATGGATTTACCAGTTAACAACAACTACAAGCAATCCAGACTCATTTGGAATGAGTGTTTAAAGTTGATTAAGGAGAACGTAACTCCTATGACTTTCAATACATGGTTTACACCAATTAAACCTTTGGAGTTTGAAAATTCTACGTTAAAAATTCAACTTCCGGGAAATTTTTTCTGGGAATGGATTGAAGGTCATTATGGCGGATTAATTAATAAAACAATAAAAAATGTTATTGGTGAATCAGGAAAACTGGATTACGTGATTGTAGAAGAGCAAGAACCCGATTTGTTTTCTTCTGCTGAACCTGTTAAACCATCAGAACCTGTAATTGAAGTAAATTTATCAAAAGAAGAAGTAGAATATTCTACAAACCTTAACCCAAAATACACTTATGAAAATTTCATAAAAGGAGAAAGCAATCAACTTGCAAGAGCTGCCGCTGGTGCCATTAGTGATAATCCAGGCGGAACTTCATTTAATCCTTTTTTTGTATATGGCGGCGTTGGTCTTGGTAAAACACATCTTATACAGGCAATAGGAAACCAGATATTAAAAGATAATCCAAATAAAAAAGTGATTTACCTTTCTTCAGATCAATTTACAGTTGAATTTGTTGAAGCAATACAATCCAATAAAGTTAATGAATTCTCTAATTTTTATAGAAGTATGGATGTATTAATTATTGATGATATTCAATTTCTTACCGGAAAAGAGAGAACGCAGGATTTGTTTTTCAGAATATTTAATACTCTTCATCAAACGGGAAAACAAATAATTTTATCAAGCGATAAACCTCCTAAAGACTTAAAAGGAATGGATGAAAGATTGATTTCAAGATTTCACTGGGGTTTAACTGCAGACATTCAACCTCCGGACTTTGAAACAAGAATCGCTATACTTAGAAAAAAATCAGAAGATTTTGAATTAAATATTTCTTCTGAAATTCTTGAATACATTGCAAGTCAGATTACTTCTAATATTAGAGAACTGGAAGGCTGCCTTATTAAACTCCTTGCAAATGCATCACTGAATTCAAAAGATATAGACCTTGACCTTGCGAAAAAATCAGTAAAAGAAATTTCTACATCCAAAAAGATCAATATAAGTATTGACCTTATAACTAAAACAGTATGTGAACATTTAAAGATTGACGAAAATAAAATTCGAGATAAAACCAGAAAACAGGAAATAGTTTTTGCGCGACAAATTTGTATGTATTTATCTAAGGAACTTACACCTTCATCATTAAAAACTATTGGATTGCATTTTGGAGGCAGAGATCATTCAACTGTAATTCACGCGTGTAGTGCTATTGAAGAAGCTGCTTCCAGCAACAGGTTTACAAAAGAAACAATTGAAATAATAAAAAACAAAATAGAGTTACTTTGTTCTTAATTAATGTTAGTAAGTTGTTAGTAATTCAAATTTAACTTGTGAATAATTAGTTGTTATATAAAATTTCTTAATAACTCTTTATTGTTAAATTTTTACTAACATTTTTAAGTTGATTTTTTTTGTAATTTTAATTAAAAAGTAATGAATTGTTTATTTATCCACATTTCAACATACTTATAAGTATTAGGTATATTTTTAAATAAAAAATACATAATATTTATTAATAAAGATGTTAACAATATTTTTATTTTATTCCAGAATTGAAATAGTAAATTGAATGAAATCACAAATATTATATATATAATTTTTTCTTGCGTAATTCTGTTTTGTTTTGATATCATAAATTTTTATTTTGAAAACAAAAAATAGGGGAAAAATGAAAAAGCTTTTTTTTATTTCTTTTTTATCGCTATTATTTGTTTCTTTCAGGTCTGATACAACCATTGAGGATGACCTTAACACAGCTTTAATCAATGCTAAAAAGGGTATGTACTGGGGATTGTCTAACTTAAAATTGAAAAAAGCAAAACTTGACGGAAAGTTGATAGATAACAACCAGTTATTATCAGAAATTAAAATAGCCAAAGAAATCAACGGGATAAAATTGGAATCCACCGGTTATAACAATTCGACAGAAGTAACAATAAAAATATTCAGAAGTTACAATAACCTAATAAAAGATGGATACATTGACAGACCGTTAGACGAGTAATTCTAAATTTAAATTCAACATTTAATAATGCGGTTATTGATTGAGAAAAATTATTTTCTTTTATCGCGCTTTACTAACGCCCTACTTAACAATGCTTTCATTGTGAGACAGCAATTGAATTTTTTTAATTGCGCATGATATGCTTAAACCCGATAAATGCGATGAATAAACTAAAAATGAAAACAGAAAAAACAAGAACAATTTTTTGTAAAAAAAAGCCGTCTCAAAAAAATATGAGACAGCTTTCATTAAATTTTTATAGAAGAAGTTTTAATACCTGTAATAATCAGGTTTATAAGGACCTTCAACCGTAACGCCAATATATTTCGCTTGTTCTTCATTAAGAATATCAAGTTCAACACCAATTTTTTTAAGGTGAAGACGAGCAACCATTTCATCAAGATGTTTTGGCAAAGTATAAACTTTATTCTTATACTTATCTGAATGATTCCATAGCTCAATTTGTGCAAGCGTTTGATTGGTAAAAGAGTTGGACATTACGAATGATGGATGCCCCATCGCACAACCAAGATTAACAAGTCTTCCTTCTGCAAGAACAATTATTTCTTTACCATCAACATTATAAATATCAACCTGTGGTTTTATATTAACTTTTGTATCCCCGTAATATTTATTCAACCACGCCATGTTAATCTCATTATCAAAATGACCTATGTTGCAAACAACAGTTTTATCTTTCATTAATTTAAAATGTTCACCACTTACAACATTAAGATTACCGGTTGCAGTAACTACTATATCTGCTTCTTTAACCGCGTCAATCATTTTCTTTACCTCATAGCCTTCCATTGCTGCCTGTAAAGCACAAATTGGATCTATCTCGGTTACAATAACTCTAACGTGAGCATTTTTTAAAGATTCTGCAGAGCCCTTTCCTACATCACCGTAGCCTGCAACAACAGCAACTTTACCCGCAAGCATCAAATCGGTTGCTCTTCGTATAGCATCAACCAAAGATTCTCTGCATCCATATTTATTATCAAATTTAGATTTTGTTACTGAATCATTTACATTAATTGCCGGAATAGGAAGAGTGCCAAGTTTTTCTCTTTCGTAAAGACGATGTACACCGGTTGTGGTTTCTTCTGATATTCCTTTTATCCCTTTTGCCAGTTCGGGATATTTATCGAGAATAGTATTTGTTAAATCTCCACCGTCATCAAGAATCATATTTAAAGGTTTTCCATCTGCAAATAAAAGAGTTTGTTCAATGCACCAATCATATTACTCAAGAGTTTAGCCTTTCAATGCAT
>CAZQSR010000048.1:0-14802 GCA_964596145.1 uncultured Ignavibacteriaceae bacterium | reverse complement strand
CATATACCTATTTCCCAAATTGGAATCTTGGTGCAGAATGGTATGCAACTGATTGGTTGATAGCTCGTATGGGTTATTATTCAATGACCGGTTCATTCTCAAATGAATCTGCAGCAACTTCCACGACCAAAGATGAATTTATCAGCACTGTTAACAGTCAAGGTAAAGTAACTTTAGGTTTAGGACTCAGATTTGGTGGATTTGGACTTGATGCAACAGTTAATTCTGATGTAGTAAGACAAGGACTTGGAAATATTGGCGGCGGACCAACCTTCGCTCATATTTCTGCTTCTTATGCTTTCTAAAATTTAAGATTGATTATTTTCTTGAAGAGGCATCTGAAAAGATGCCTTTTCTTTTTTATGAAACTACCTATGGTTTTTCTATTTTTGAGATGTGTTTATTAAATTATTTAAAGAATTATGATTAAAAAAACTACTTCTGAAACCCGCAAGTATAGAACCGAAATGAATGACAAAATATTGAATTCAGGTTTCAGGGATTTTAATAAATTTTTTGCTCTTGATAACAAAGCATATATTAATGGCGCACTTCCTGCAAAGACTAAAGAATTAATGGGACTTGCTGCTTCGATGGTTTTGAGATGTAATGATTGTATTTTTTATCATATAGACAGAGCAATCACTGAAGGAGCAACTAAAGAAGAATTGCTAGAAACTTTTAATGTTGCATTGATAGTCGGGGGTTCTATTGTTATACCTCATTTACGATACGCATTTGAAGTAATGGAAGATATATTTATAGAAATTGAAAAGAAATCTTGATTAAAATGATTGAAAATAAATTATTAATTATTCCAGATAAAATTATTACTGCCGATAGTGAAGGGAGAATTCTTGAAAATTCTGCTGTAGAAGTTATAAATGAAAGAATAACGTCAATTAAGAAAGTTAGCAAAAGCTTACTTGACGGATATTACGGCAAAATTTATTATGCTAAAGGTCTGACATTAATACCGGGTTTTATTCAAACTCATATACATTTGTGTCAAACTCTTTTTCGTGGTTTAGCTGATGATCTTCAACTTCTAGACTGGCTTCAATACAGAATTTTTCCTTATGAAAATGCACATAATAAACAATCTTTATTAGCATCGGTTAGAATTGGATTGGATGAATTAACTAAATCAGGAACAACAACAATTCTTGATATGGGGACATTGCGGTATCAGGAAGTTATTTTTGAAGAGTTGATTAACTCCGGAGTAAGAGCTTTTGCCGGCAAATGTATGATAGATGAGAATGATTTATATCCAGAATTCAAATCAACGACGAAAGATGAGTTAAAAGAAACATATAAACTTGCGAAGCAATTTCATAATTCATCAGATGGAATGATTAAATACGGATTTGCACCAAGGTTTGTGCTATCTTGCTCAAAAGAATTGTTAATTCAGACCAAAGAAATGATGAAAGATTTCGAAGGAAGTATTTATCACACTCATTCTTCTGAAAATAAAAATGAGGTAAAAGAAGTAAAAAGAAGAACAGGAAAAGAAAACATCGAATATTTTGATTCAATTGGTGTTCTTGGAAAAAATACTGTACTTGCACATTGCATCCATTTGAATAAGAAAGAGATTAATTCATTAAAAAAATCTTCAACAAGAGTTAGTCATTGTCCTTCTTCAAATCTTAAGTTGGGCTCTGGAATAGCTAATATTCCGCTTCTGCTTAAGAATAAAATATCTGTTTCCCTTGGTGCAGATGGAGCTCCTTGCAATAATAATTTATCTGCATTTACTGAAATGAGATTGGCGGCATTAATACAAAAGCCAATTCATGGTGCAACTTCAATGGATGCTAAGACAGTTTTTTATCTTGCAACAATTGAAGGAGCAAAAGCGTTGAATATAGAAAATGAAACAGGCAGTATTGAAGAAGGTAAAAAAGCGGATCTTGTTTTGTTAAATCTTAATTCATCTTCTAATTCGTTAATCGATAATAATGATAATTTATATTCAAACATTGTTTATTCTTCTAATAAAGATAATGTTACTGATGTAATGATTAATGGAAGATGGGTAGTGAAGAATAAGAAATCACTTCTTTATGATGAAGAAGAATTAATTGAATATTCAAAAACCGAATTAAAAAAACTACTAAAAAGAATTTGAGATATTTTATGAAAAGAATTCTATTTGCAACAAATAATCTAGGAAAAGTTAAAGAAGTAAAAGCAATATTTAAAGAGGCAGGAATCGAAGTTGCATCTTTATATGGTGTTCAGGGAATTCCAAAAATAATTGAGTATGGTTTAACTTTTGAAGATAATGCAAAAATAAAAGCTAAAATAGTGTTTGATACACTTCATCTACCAATAATTGCAGATGATTCAGGTATATCAGTTGAACAATTGAATGGCAAACCAGGGGTTTTTTCTGCAAGATTTGCAGGTGAAAATGCTACTGATGATGATAACAATAAAAAGCTTTTAAAAGAACTTGAAAACTTTCCTGAGCCTCATAAAGCAAAATATGTTTGCAGTGCAGTTTTTTATAATGGTTCAGATTTTATTTCTTGCTTGGGCGAATTGCATGGCAGAATAGTTAATACTGCAAAAGGGAAAAATGGTTTTGGTTATGACCCGTACTTTGTACCGGATGGTTTTACAAAAACTGCTGCTGAGCTTACTTTAGAAGAGAAAAATAAAATCAGTCACCGAGCAAAAGCTTTTAAACTATTGTTAGAGAAAATAAAAAATTAATATTTTATTTAATTGGTAATGATACAATAAAAGTAGTACCTTTTCCCAATTCACTTTTTACCGAAAGACTTCCATTATTTAGCTCAATAATTTCTTTTGATACAAGTAATCCCAATCCTGTTCCTTTTTCATTCATTGTACCTGCAGTGCTTTTTATTTGAGGCGTAAAAAGTTCGTTTAAAGTATTTTCTGACATTCCGGTTCCTTTATCGACAAAGAATATTTGAATTTTTGAATCTATAATTTCTGCGTTAATAATAATTTCATTACCAGGATTTGAAAATTTTATTGCATTCGAGATTAAATTTCTGAATACGATTGATAAAGAATTAAAATCACCTGATACTATTATTGAATCATCAACTCTGTTTTCAAATTTCAATTGTTTTTCTTCTGCATCAAGAGAAAATAATTCGGTTATTTTTGTAATTGCACTTTTCAGCGAAAAATCTTCCGGTTTTATTTTCAGTTTATCCATCTTAATTAATGCCCAGTAAAGAAGATTTTCGAGTAAGTTATAAACCTGTTGACTTGCGATATTAATTTTTTCAGAATAAAAAAGGATTTCTTCTTTAGTTAATTCGTTTTTTTCTGAAACGATTATGTTTCCCATTCCCAAAATTGATTGAAAAGGACTTCGTAAATCATGAGCAATAATTCCGAAGAGTTTATCTTTTTCGGAATTAAGTTCTTTTAACTCTTTATTTAAAATTTCTAATTGCTCTTTCTGAAAAGTAATTTGTTTATTATTTAATTCTAATATTTTGCTGGATCTTCTTTTATTATTGTATGCAACAATTAAGAGAATTCCAATAGTTGCAATAAATATTATAATTATTATTAGAAAACTTAAAACTGTTTTGTTATAATTAGATTCATTTTGGAGTGCTTTTATTTTAGCTTCTTTCTTTTCATTTTCAAATTGAGCAGAGAGCTCACTAATTTGTTTTGTTTTTGTCTCATTAATTAGTGAGTCATTGAATAATTTGAATTCTTTGTAGTAAAACAATGCGTTATCTTTATTACCAAGTTCTTCATAGACTTCTGAAATATGAGAATAGAGATAAGAAATACCTCGAAGGTCGTGTATTTGTTTTCTTAATTCGAGAGATTCAAAAAAATATTTCAAACTTATCTGCCGATCACCACTTCTCCAGTAAGTTAACCCAATATTTGCAAGAGAAGCAGCAATTCCTTGTCTATCATTTATCTCTTTTTTAAGCAATAAAGATTTTTGTGAATATTCAAGTACTTTATCATATTTATCAAGAAATTTGTATATCATTGATATATTTTCATAAGCACCGGCAAGACCACGTTTGTAATTTACTATTTTGTATAATTCAATTGCTTTAAATGTATATTCAAGTGCGTCGTCAAACTTCTTTTGTGCAATGAACACAATTCCCAAGTGGACAAGAGCTGCCGCTTTTTCTATATTGACATTTTCATTTTTCAAAAGAGCAAGAGATTTGTTCGAGTAATCAATTGCTTTTTGCAAATCATTAAGTATATAATAAACTATACCTAACGTATTATAAGCGTTTGCCAGATTGACATTATCATTGATTGAAGAAGATATTTTTTCTGATTCATAACAAAGTGAAATCGATTCTTTATACAATCCTAAATAAGCTTTTACATAAGCTTTTTCATTCAGCACTGAAGAAATTTTCTGTTTATTTCCTGTTTTATTAAAAAGTGTCAAAGCTTTTTCAAGTTCTTCCAGCGATTCCAGATAGTAGCTCTGGATATAAAGAATTTTCCCATAATATAAATAAAACATTGCTTCATCATTTATCAGTGAAAGAGATTTAGCTAATGTTATACCATCTTTCACCCACGGTTCTGCATCTTTTGGAGAATTATTAATATAGTATTCAACTATTTGTTTTATTGTATTTATTTTATTTTCGTTCTCAAGATTATTTACCGACTGAAGAAGTAAATTTATATTGATAGAATCAACTCGTGAATGAAAAGGGAAATTTTCTTGTGAGAAAATAATTAGAAAAAAAGTGATTAATATTTGTAGGTGCTTTTTCATAATATTAAGCAATATCTAAATGTAAGTTAGTCAACATTATTAAAAATCAAAAATTTTATTTTTGAGCTATTACGACCTGTATAGTTCCAAGCGTGAGGTTTATTCTTTTAACATCTATGAACCCAGTGTCTCTAAGGATTTTTTGTAAATCAACTTTTTTATCAAAATCCTGAACCGAGTCCGGCAAATATTTGTAAGCTTTAAAGTCTTTTGATATGATTCCACCAATAATAGGAAGGACATACTTAAAATAGAGGTTGTAAAAAAACCTGATCAAAAAATTTGCAGGTAAAGCAAATTCAAGTATTGTAACTTTTCCTTTGGGTTTTAGTATTCGTAAAAATTCTTTAAATGCAGTTGGAATATCATAGAAATTTCTAACACCGAATGCAACTGTAATATTTGAAACACTTAGGCTTTTAAGTGGAATTTGTTCTGCAGCCATTTGAAAATTATTTCCAATTATCCATTCACTTTTTTTATTAAATAATTTCAACATGTTAATGGATACATCAGCGGCAAAAATTTTTTTTAAATTGTACTTTTTTGCATTTATTGCAAAATCTCCTGTGCCGCAAGCAATATCAAGGAGAATTGAATCTGAAATTAGTTTAGTAAGTTTAAGTGCTTTATTTCTCCAGTAAAAATCGATTCCAAAACTTAAAAGATGATTCAGAAAATCATAACGAGAAGCAATCCCATCAAACATTTGTTTGACTTTTTGTTTCTTGTTGTTCACTTTTTCTCCGATGGATAATTGAATAGAGGACCTTTAATAAAATTCTGCCAGGAATTAAAAATTATTTTTCCAGACCAGACTGAAAAGATCATTAAAACTGAACCACCCACAAGATCAATAAAATAGTGATATCGCAAATATACTGTTGCAAAGATTAATAGAAGTCCATTTGGAATAAGAAAATATTTTGAACGAGAATTTAATTTAATTGAAAGATACATTACAATTAATGTCATCATTGTATGTCCACTTGGAAAAACATCTCTTTGTACAATCAGTGCGGGATTGATTGTTCCTTTGGGAATTGATTCTCCTGAGTTTACAATTTCGCGTAAAATATTTGTTAGAAAAATTCCAGGTAATTCCTGGTTAGTTGTGTCAAAGTTATGTATTGTAAATCTGGGTCCAATTGCGGGAAGAATAAAATAACCTATGTATGATAAGAAAAAACCATAAACTACTGAAAAAATAACGTAATCTGACTCAAGTTTGTTGTTTTTCAAGTATAAAGCCATTGCCAAAATGATTGGAAGGAAATAAAATGTTCCATAAGAAATTTGTAAAAGTTCTGTTAAAAAAGGATTCGCAATTTTCTCCAGAGCAATAGTCGGATCACAACCAAAAATCCATCTATCTGCGGCAATAAGAAGATGATCAAAATCGACATTTCGTATTGGTCTTATCATCAGATAAAGTTCTTTGAATGTCACGAAAATTAATGGGGCATAATACCACAGATGAAGTTGTCTTAACCAAAAATTGTTTTTATTATAATCATAGTATGCTAAAAGTAGAGTAAGAATGATAACAAAAATATTTAGTAAGATTAAAATGTACCAGTGTTCAATTCTCTTTAAAAAAATGATATTCATCAAAGATAAGAACAAATAAAAGGAAATGACTGTAATGTCAATTGGTTTTACAAATTTTATTTTGTCACTGATATTTTTTAACAAGAAGTTAACTCAAATGGTTATAAATATAGTTTGCAAGTAAAATAAATTCAGATGTTTGCAACTGTTCAGCTCTTTTGCTTAAATCAATTGGACAATCATTAAAATTTATGCCTGCAAATATACTACTGCTTAAAGAATTTTTAAGCGTTTTTCTGCGTTTTCCAAAACAGGCTTTTATAGTACTTATAAAAATTTTTTTATCTTTAATTGAATCAATGCTTTTATTAAAAATAATATGTATTACTGCAGAATAAACTTTTGGTTTTGGGAAAAAAACGTTTGGGGAGACTTTAAAAACAATTTTTGTTTCTGCAAATGTATTAAGTAAAACAGAAAGAATTCCATATTCTTTGGTATTTGGTTTTGCAACTATTCTTTGAGCTACTTCAAATTGAATCATTAGAACTGTATCTTTTACATATTCTATTTCTTCAATCAACTTAAATAATATTGGTGAAGTTAAATTGTATGGAATATTACCTACTATCCTAAATTTTTTTTCATAACTACTGCAAATTTCTTTTAAATTAATTTTTAAGAAGTCATTTTGTATCAAATTTAATTTTGGGAATTTATTAAGCAATTCATCTATTACTCGGAAATCGATTTCTATTGCTGTAAGTTTGGTTACTTTTTCAATTAATAGTTCTGTTAACGCTCCTTGACCTGGACCAATTTCCAAAATATTATCATCAGGCGCAGGACTAATTTCATCAACAATTTTTCTAAGTATATTTTTATCCTGAAGATAATTTTGTCCGAATCTTTTTAATGGTTTTATATAATTTTTTTCATTCATAAAAAATTGTTCAGAGATTCTTCTAATAATAATTCAAATTTACTAAATTGGAGGTACAGTTCAACAAAAGTTATTAATAATTCTTCCTGGAAACAAAGAAAGAAATAATATGAAGCAAGAATATATCATTAGTATAGACATGGGCGGCACAAAAATATTAGCTGCTTTAATTGATTCTAAAGACGAAATTATATTTCGTTTAAAAAAAGCATCTAAGAAGAAAGAGAAAAGAGTCGACTACGCTTTAACTCTTTCTCAAATGATTTTTGAAATATTAAGAAAAAAGAAAATTAAAGAACAACAGGTTAAAGCTGTTTGCCTTGGAATTCCAGGGTCTGTTAATCCTATTACGGGACATATTGGTATGGCACCAAATCTTGATATAAAGAATTATAATGTTAAAGAAGCATTGCAGAAATACACAAAAATTCCTGTGTTTATTGAAAATGATGTAAATCTTGCAGCTCTTGGAATCAAAAACTTTGGATGGGGCAAAGATGTTAAAAATTTATTAGTAGTTTTTGTAGGAACAGGTATTGGGGGAGGACTTATTTTTAATGGAGAGATTTATCGTGGTTCAAGTTTTTATGCAGGAGAAATTGGCCACATTATTGTTGATCCTTCAGGACCAATTTGTGGATGCGGAAACAAGGGTTGCTTTGAAGCACTTGCAAGTCGTACAGCTATTGTTCGTGATATTTTAAAAGAAATTCGAGCTGGGAAGAAAAGCGTACTTGCTAAATATGCTAAAACAAGATTACAGGTAAAAAGCAAATCTCTTCTTCAAGCAGTTAAGAAAGAAGATAAATTGACGATTAAACATCTCAATAAAGCTTGTAATTTAATAGGGGCTACTCTTGCAAACATAAACAACTTGCTTAATCTTGACATGATTGTTTTAGGTGGTGGAGTTATTGAAGCACTTGAAAAATTTATGATGCCAAGAATCAAGCAATCTTTTAAAGAACATTCATTAAAAGTAATGTTAAAAAATGTCAAAGTTCTTGCGACCAAATTAGGAGATGATGCGGCTCTTTATGGAGGTATAGTATTAGCTAAAGAATTCTTGGCAGAGTCTGAAAAACATTAATTAATAAATTAATATTGGGTTCACAATTAATTTGTAAGAAGTTATTTTCTTTAATTCGCGTTAATTTTTCTCAATCTATTTCACAAAGGAAGAGTAAAATAGAAGATTGAGCCTTTACCAGGTTCACTTTTAGCCCAGATTTTTCCTTTATGTGCTTCAACAATTTTTTTTACAATAAATAATCCAAGTCCGGTACTTTTCTCACCCCCTGTGCTCTTTGAACTGGTTCTTTGGAAAGGTTTGAAAAATAATTTTAATTCATCTTCCACAATACCTTGTCCTTCATCTTTTACCGAAATTAATATTTCTGTGTTGCTCTTTTTAATCTCTATTGTAATGGTTGTTCCTTCTGGCGAATACTTTATTGCATTTGTCAGTAAATTAGTAACAACCTGTTCAATTTTTGTTTTATCCAACAATAATTGAATGCTCTCCATTTCCGGTCGAAAAACTATTTTCATCGATTTTTTATCTGCAAATGGTTTATTCAAATGAATAATTTGAGAAATTAATGTGACAAGGTTGAATGATTCAAGTGCAAGTTTAATGCTGCCTGATTCAATGGCAGAAATATCAAGTAATTCACTTACAAGATTAAGCATAAAAGAACTTAATGTTTTAATATGACAAATAAACTCAAATTGTTCTTGAGTAAAATTGTCCTTCTCGTCTTCTAAAAATTCTATAAAGTTAAGAATAATACCAAGAGGATTTCGCAAATCGTGAGCTACCATTCCGATAAATTGATTTTTCAGTTTATTAAGTTCAGCAAGCTCTACATTTTTTTTTGTTATTTCTCTCTGTACATCAATAAGTTCATTGTTTAGTCTGCTTAACTCATTAAAAAGATAATTGTTTGTACTTTGTTTATCTTCGATAACTAATTTTTGTGTTTTTTCTAATTCCCGGATTTTATTTACCTGTTCATTATTAATTAACATCATTTGATTGATAAATTTATTAAAATCTATTTTATTGCATGAACCAAATACTAGAATTTCTTCATCTATAATCGCACCACTAAAATAATATGGTTCTTCGCTTAATACGATTTTAGGAAAAATTTCCCATCCAAAAGATGCAGAATGCTTTTTTACTTTTATCAGAAACTCAATAGCTGAACTTATAGATTCTTCGCTAAATAGTTCTATAAAGAGCTTATTGTTAAAGTTCTCAATGGCGATATCTGAACTGTTGAAGTGAATTTTTTTAATTCTCCCTTCTTTATCACACGAAATTAAAAAACCTTTATCATGTTCAATCATTTTTAATCCTTGTCAATTAAAGAATTCATTCGCTAATCTTACAGCTGATAGAGCATCTTGTGCAAATCCATCCGCACCTATATTTTGCCATAACCCATCGGCAATTAAAAATGGATACCCGCCTACTAAAATTTTTGTGGTTATATTTTTTTCTTTTATTCTTTGAATTATTTCACTGACCTTCGGAAGATTAAATGTCATAGTTACAGAAATTGCAAGGACTAATGGATTATTAATTCGAATGCTATCGAGTAAACTATTTATTGGAGTATTCGCTCCAAAATAAAATGAGTTCCATCCTTCCATTTCAAAAATATCGGCAACCATACGTGCACCAAGTTCATGTAGCTCACCTTCGGTACATGAGACCATTATTTTTTTATCTTTATTTGTAGAAGTGAAAAGAAATGGGTAAAGCTGTGCCATAATTAGTTGTGTGGCACCAGTAATAAAATGTTCCTGAGCGACAGTAATTTTGCTAGTTTGCCAAAGACGACCTGTTTCTTTTTGAGTAACCTGAAATATATTTAAGTACAAATCTTTAATTGATATATTATTTTTAAAAGAATTCATTATTAAATCAAGAGCTTATTTTTTATCTCCCCCAATCAGAAAATTCAAGTACATTTGAGCAATTTCTTTATGTGGATTATCATTTTTTATAAAAGATGCGAGAGACGGGGATTTTGATTTGTAATAGCTGATTCCTGAATTTATGTATTCGTCGGTCACGTTGGACATTTCCTCAGATAAAATATTTTTCAATTCATCACGCAATAATTCAAGATTGGTTATTATTTCATCATCTCTTACTGAGAGGTTATTAAAGAAAGCCTTTATCCAACCAAGATATTCATTAAATAGAACCTGTTCTTTGTTGCCAATTGCTTCTGCAAGGTAACTAAGATGAAAAGATGTATCTTCTTTGTAATGTTGAATATGTTTTTCATTATAGTTTTTCTTTAATTTTGAGTCAATAAAAAAATGTTTTTCTAAGAGTATAGAGGGTAATAATTCTTTAAGTTCTTTCAACCTTAAAGAAATTTGTTTATTCAGATTTTCCATTTTTCCTCCTAATTCTTAATTCAAAATAGAAGCCAGTTATATTTTTAATTATAAAAGTTGTAAACTTTATTAATCCATAGGTAATTGATTAAGCGATAACCAGTAAATACCAATATCTGTAACTGATTTAATAAATTGATCAAAATCAATAGGTTTAACAATATAGCTATTTACACCCAGTTTATAACTTTCTAGAATATCTCTTTCTTCTTTTGAGGATGTTAATACAACTATGGGTATCTTTTTTCTCTGGGGATCGGATTTTATAATTTTCAATACTTCCAAACCATCAATTTTGGGCAATTTCAAATCGAGCAGAATTAATTTTAAGTCGGAAAATTTTTCATGATTTTCAAATTTGCCTTTAGAGTAGATAAAGTCAAGAGCTTCTTCGCCGTCATTGACGATATGAATGCAGTTTGTCAATTGACTTTTTTCAAAAGCTTTTAAGGCTAATTTTACATCATCTGGGTTATCTTCAATTAATAATATTTCAATCTTCTTCGAAGCCATTCATTATCCTTTAAATTATATTTTAATTAATTTCTCCATGATTTGGTAGACTAAAATAAAAAGTTGTTCCTTTTCCAATTTCACTCTCTGCCCAAACCTTGCCGCCATGACGTTGAACAATTCTTGAGACAATTGCTAATCCTACACCAGTTCCTTCAAATTCATCTTGTCTGTGCAATCTTTGGAACACTCCAAATAGTTTATTATAATATCTCATATCAAATCCCTCGCCATTATCAGTTATAGAATAAATATTCTCATTCGTCATACTTACTCCTTCAATAATTATTTCAGGATTTGTTTTTTTGCTGCTGAATTTAATTGCATTTGACAGAAGATTAGTTACAACTTGTTTAATAAGGTGTTCATCGCCATAGCCCTCTGGTAGTTTCATTTCATTAAATTTAATATTTTTATTCTTTGTTGTTTGGAGTAATTCATTGAAACAATTCTTAAAAAGCTCATTCATATCAATAGAAGATTTTTTAAAATCTTTTCTGATGATTCTCGAGAACTCGAGTAAATCATCAATCAACTGGCTCATTTTTTTTGCATTATTAACAATGTCTGTTAATAACGTTTGTGCTTCGGAAGGTAAATCTTTTTTATAATCTGAAACTAAAATATTTGAAAAACCTGAAATTGCTCTTAATGGAGCCCTTAAATCATGAGAAACTGAATAAGAAAATGATTCAAGTTCTTTATTTGCTTGTTCAAGCATTTCTGTTCTTTGTTTAACTCTTAATTCCAGCTCTTCATTTATTTCTGTTATTTCTTTTTCAGCTTCTTTTCTTTTGGTTATGTCTACAAAGGTAATTATGTTAAATTGTTTAACATTCACAAATCCAGTTTCAAAAAATTTAGTAGTTCCATCTTTACATTTTACCATACTTTCAATAGGCGCGATACTCGAGTTGTTTTTTATTGCTTCTTTTACTGAACCCTCCCATTTTTCTTTTATTTGTCCTCGGTAAAGTTCATCCGGGTATGCTACATTCCACCATTCATTAATTGAAGAATAGTCTTCTTTCGTATAACCAGTTAGTTCAATAAATTTATTGTTTACAAATAAAGTCTTATCATTAATATCGGACATAATAATTCCGACAGGTGCAGATTCTATGATGGTTCGAAAATTTTCTTCACTTTCCTTCAGTTTATCTTCAATTTTTTTTCTCTCGGTAATATCCTCACCTACCGAAAGGATCATTTTAAATTCATCATCTTCAATAACAACAGCATTGTTCCATCTTATTAAAAGCTCATCACCATTTTTAGTTAGAATTATATTTTCATGCTGATGACCGATTAATTTTTTTTCTACAATTTCGTACCATACTGTATTTATGTCTTTTTGCAGCTCCGTGGGAATAAAAGTACTAATCCAATTTTTCCCTAATACCTCTTCAGCTTTATAGCCTGTCAATTCTTCAGCATATTTATTAAAAAGACAAATCTTTGCTTCTTTATCCAATGCAACAATTATGCTTGATGCAGAATTAATTATTTTTTCAGACCATTCTTTTTCTATTATTAATTGTTTTTGGATATCTAATAAATCTGTAATATCAGAGAATACTCCTTCAATTCTTTCGGGATTTTTTTTATCATTATACACGATATGTGCACTTACTATAACATTTATTGGAGTTCCATCTTTAGTTTTTGCATTAACATGAAAGTTATTCAAACTTCCATTGGAGAGCTCTTTCAGGTATTTATTTCGTTCTTCTGGATATAACCAGAAATCCTGTAAATATGTCCCCCGTAAATCTTTGTCTTCAGAATAACCGAAAATTCGATTAAAAGCTCTGTTATGATCCAAAAGAATCCCTTCCAAAGTAACGCTATAATATCCTTCATCTAAATAAGCAATTGTATCTCTGAATTTTTTCTCGCTTTCGATTAAAGCTTTCTCAGTAGCCTTTTTATAAGTTATATCAGAAAATGAACCCACAATTTCTATAGTCTTTCCATTTTCAACAATTGGAGCTTCTCTTACTTCAACCCAAACCTTTTTGCCTGTCTTATGTATTAATTCCAATTCGTAAGGTTTTTGTGCAATTCCTGTTTCTATTGCTTTATTGGTCATGTTTATTCCAATTTGATTACTTGGATTATCTGATAAAAAATCAGTCCATTTAATCATTGCTTCCTCTACATCGTATCCAAGAACTTTTTTTATTTGTGGACTTACATAATTTGGTATATGATCTACTCTATGTGAATAAAAGACGTCCTGACTATTTTCAAAAATATTTTTAATTTTTAACTGATTCTCACGAAGGATTTTTTCATTTTCAATAGATGTAAGTGCATAGCTGAGATCATCTATTAACTCATCTATCAATTTCATTTCAGATTTACTGAAGAAATTTTCTTCTTTAGAATATATATATATTACTCCTTCTTCCGATGAAGATAATCTTAAGTAATAGCCTACAAATGATTTAATTCCAAGTCGTAGCGCAGATTCTATCCAATTTTTGTTTTGTAATTCTTTTTGTAAATAATTTACAATAATTTTTGAATGATTTTCTATAAGTGATTTACTTATGCTATTATTTAAATCGTTTTGAATAACTGAAATTATTTCTTTTTCTATTTTTTCTTTAGCAAGTCCATAACATTCTAAAATTTGATAATTACTATTATCCATTAATCCAATCCAGGCGCAAAGAAATTTTCCATCTTCGACAATAATTCTGCAAACTTCTTTTAATAATTGTTCCCTGTCTCTTTGTCTGACAATTACCTGATTTATATTGCTCAATACGAGATAAACCCGGTTTAATTTTAGAATTTCCGCTTCAAATTTTTTACGTTCAGTTATATCTCTTACAATACTATTAATGAAATATTTCCCTTCAATTTCTATAAGTTTGGCACTTACTTCTACAGGAAATTCTTTTCCGTTTTTAGTCGTATGTTCAGTAGTAAAAGTGGTACCTTTGCCTGATAAAGCTAATCCGTATTGTTGTTCGGCCTTGGGTTTTTCTTTTTCACTTCTTAAGTCTATGATGTTTTTTTTCAGTAATTCGTCGGATGAATATTCATATGTTGAAATCCCCTTTTCATTACAATATTTAATATTCAGTTGGTCATCTAAAAGAAAAATAATATCATTAGCATATTTTGAAATATATTCAAAGCTTTTTTCAATAGCTTTTTTTTCTTTTTCTTTCTCAAGAAGCTGTTTATAATATTGAAGATTTTGTCCTTTCCAGTTTAACCAAATTACTATTCCAACAATAAATAATAGTAAGAATATAATTATAATGATTAAAATGGTCCGAAACCGGAGCAAATAGAAAACTTCATCCTTATCAACTTTATTCACCATAAACCAATTAGTGCCAGGAATTTCTGCCAGAAAAGATATGACTTTGTTACCAAGGTAATCTTTTCCTTCGAAAATTCCTCTGACTCCAGCTACAACTCTTGCTGCAGGTAAGTTTTTTTCATTTATGCTAAATTTCAGTTTAAAGGCAGAATTTGGTTTATGTCTTAGTTCGTTCAAATAAACAATACTATCGTTTTCTTTTCGTAAAATAATAGTTTCTGCAGATTTACTTGGTATGGGCCAGGTTTGAATTAGTGG
>CAZQSR010000047.1:0-15039 GCA_964596145.1 uncultured Ignavibacteriaceae bacterium | reverse complement strand
AAATTGGCTTTAATCTCTCCTCCATCCAACATTGTCATTGCTCGCCAAGTGTTCCATTCCAACATAAGAGGCGTGTCATAAAGTGAATTATCAAGTATCTGGTCAAATGTTGTAGAAATATCTTCAAATAATCGGTAGTCCTTGATTGCTGCAACTTGTTCTGTTAGAATTTGCTCTTTTCGGTTTTCTAACTCGTCTGCAAATAAGTTTTTAAGGTCTTGTAATGTTGCAGTTTCAGAAATTTCAAGTTGAGGAAATTCTGCTCTAATTTTTTGTTCTAATAATTCTCTGTTGTCTGTTAGAAGTGTCGGTATAAGTGGATTACCGAGATAAGCAACATATTGACCTTCATTATCAATAAAGCAAGGTTCTCTATCTGTATGTTGTAAGAAATAATCAACTTCCTGAATTTTTTCAGGAACTATTGAGATTGATTTACCTAAATGCGAAATGTTCACCAAACCTGTTGCTCTTAAATATCGGAAGCAAGCATCAGCGTAATCTCTCATATTGCTTGCTTTGGTTCTTAGAAATTTTGCAATCGAAGCATCATTTGTTTCTCTGGTTCTTGTATTTCCTGAACTTATATCGGCACTATAAATTTCTCTTAGCTCTCTGTCGAAATATTCTGCTCTAAAACGCTTGTAGTTTCCCTCATTCTGTGCTTTGGCAATCCTGAATTGGTTTATTTTCTCAACAATAGTGTCAAACTCTCGGTAATCCACTAACTGCAAGCCAAACATCATTAACTCATCAAATTTCAATGAGCCAAAATGTCTAATGAGTCTGAAAAGTTCAAGGTATGGTTTTACCCAAAATTCTGCTGAATTTTCAGTCGGTTTGTGAAATGGTGATGGAACTTGAAATTTGAGAAGTTGTCTTAAAAATATTTCGTCTTTTCTTCTTGAGTTTACAAGTTCTTCTCCTGCCGGTGTAAGTTGAATCGTTGGGGAAAGAATTACAAAACCAAGTGCTTTTGGTGCTCTGTTTATTCTGTCTCTTGCACTAAATGCTGGGTCATTTGCACCTTCGCCATTGAAAAAGTTTTCTTCTCTCAAAAGCTCCATAAAAGCTCTTTGAGTTTCGTTATTCCATTTTTGACCTGCGAAATGGGTGTGTAAAAGCCCAATCTCAGGAATCATCTTTGCAGGCGTCCGTGGTGAAGTGGTTACAAAAATTACTTTACTGTCAATTCTAGCCATAGGAAACAGATTCTTCTTCTAATATTAATTTTGGTTCTCGTTTTAATGCTTCATTGCCATAGTTAGAAATAAGAATGTGGCTCGCTTTTGACTTAAATCTGTTTCTAATATTAACTGCATAGGACTTGCCATATTCGTCTACAATGTAGTCGCTATATAATTTTTCTGTTAGTGGTGTTCTACCAATAACCATAAGTGCTTTGCACTTTAGTTTTTTATATTGGTTAGCTAATTCAATATGATTTTTTTCATTGAATCCGTCTTTGTGTTCAGCATTGCCATAATCAGAAAAAACGCAATCATATGGTGGGTCTAAAAACATAAAGTCGTCTTTGGTCGCCATTTGGAAAATCTCGGAATAGTCGAGATTATAAATCTCTGTATTAGCAAGTAATTTGCTGTGAGAATTTGTTACCAATGATGTATTTAGGTTTGCATATCGTCCATAAGGTACATTAAATTCTCCTTTTGCATTGTAGCGTATCATTCCTGAATATGCAGTCTTATTTATGAAGAAATAAAGCAAAGCATCAGAGTATTTTTTTTCTGTCAGTCCATTGAACATATCTCTGATTTGATAATAGAGGAGTTCGTTTTCATCTACAACTCGCTTGTCAGGTGTTTTGCTTTTCAGTTCTTCAAAGTTTCTGCGGTTAATGGCGTAAACCCGCTCTATTTCCGTTAATTCTTTTTTGAGTGTGTCAAAGTCGTTTTTTACGCCTAAGTAAAATGATATGAGTTTTGAATTAATGTCATTTATAATGGCTCTTTTAGGCTCTAAATGAAAAAACAAAGCACCACCGCCAAAAAACGGTTCAATATATCGTCCACTATACTGTGGAATGTGTTTAATCAAATGAGGTATTTCTTTAGACTTTCCTCCTCTGTATTTTACAAGTGGTTTCATACTTTGGCTGATTTACGTTTATATTGAACAATACTTTCAGCAACAACATTTAAAATTTGTGTTGCTTCTTCCTCTTCGGCTATAATGTCGTAAACCTTGTCTGCCGACCATAGACGTATCAACTCTTTCGAGTCAACTTCAAGCAAGTCCGCAAGTATAGTTACCTGTTCTCGTTTCGCTCGTCTGTCGCCTTTTTCAATCTTACAATATGTTGCTGTGTCAATCTCTAACGCAGCAGCTAACTGTCGTTGAGGGATTTGTTTCTCCTCTCGAAGTGTCCTGATTTTATTACCAAAGATTGTTGACATAAGTTTGTCTTGACATTATTTGGCAAATATAGTTCTTTTTTCTTTCGTTCGTCATTTTTTTTTGCACGGTCTGTCTTTTTAGGGTGACGGCTAACGGTTGTGCTATGCCCAGTGCGGGATACGAAGCCGCTACCGTTACAACACAGAACAAATGTAATAGAAAGAACTGACTTTTGCAACTTCCTAAAACCCGCATTGGGTATAGCTATTGTTGTGTACTGTGCTTTTTTCTTGTTTTACCGGGCTTCAGGCTTTATATTTCTCAGCAATCATAAGTCTTTGACGGTTATCGTTGTATTTGTCTTATCAAATCTATTAATCGGAGCAAGCATTGCCGAAAACCGCTAATCTATTATCGTCTATCGTTATCTAATCCAAACAGCCCGAATATCCTGTTATCTGAGAATTAATCCAAGATTTATCCTGTAATCATTGAATTTAAAATCTGAAATCGTTGAAAGTGTTGATTTATATGTTATCTATAAATTAATCCTGTTAATCAATCCAATAATCTGTTATCCAAAAGCAAATCAATCCAGAGCATTAGTATTTACAATATAATCATTAAATATAATCCATACAATCCAACAAAATCAATATAACCAAAGAACCAACCAATGAAACGCACGTCATTTAATTATATCCAATCGTTGCCAGTTAAAAAGGCATTATTCGTCTGCTCTCCCATTTATCTATCTATTCTATTCCAATAAAGTCGGCACGAGACTATTTCAAAGTAATCAAATCGTTTATCAAATCTAATCCGCGTACAAGTTTACAGTCAAAAATCTTAGAAATAGTCTTATGCAGACTTTTTATGTATCAAATTGCCCGATTGCTGGTAGCAGGCGCATAGTACACAACGAACAAGTGTATGAGCAGTGGCGGGAAACTCCGCACTTTCTTTTATTATTTTATTTCCGTTTATTTTGTTCATATTCTTTTATTTATAGCACTTTGCCCGCCATTGCTTATACACAATGTTGTGCAAAGTGCTTATCCTTTTCTTCCACATATTTCACTCAATATCAAATGTTAACAAATCCATATTTCTGTTCTCTTTTATTAAAGGCATCTTTTCCGCCTTCAAGGATATTACATATTTGTTCTCTAATAACAATATTTTCAATACTTCCAGATTCATATTCCATTATTTCGTCATTATTTTTCGCAACAATAACTTGTTCAGTATCTGCATTTACAACTAAATTGGCATTGTGGGTTACTATAATAACTTGACGGTATTTTTTGATTTTTTTAAATATAGGAACCAGATGATGCATAATAAAATTATTGTCCAAATCGTCTTCTGGTTGATCAAAGACAAAAGGTTTAAGAAATGGATCAGTTGCCAATTTTAAACAAACATAAAAAGTTCCTCTTTGTCCAACCGATAGTTGGTAAATCGATTTACCTTTGTATTTAGAGCGGGATAATACTTTCCAATATTTCTCCCTATATCTTGAAAGCAAACAAATGCGCAAAAACTCGCGTGAACCATCCCTGACAAAAAAATCAGAATTAAGAAGTTCTGCTAATCCAATTTTTTCATTTTCTCCAACAGACATAATTTTATCGCCTTTTAATAGTTTTATAAAATCTGATTTATCTGTTATATTGAATGTTTGTTTCAATCGTTCAGTACGAGTTTGAGTCTGTGTCTGTCTGAATTTTTGTAAATTAAGATATTCAGATAATAAATTATAAAAAGAATCTGCCAAAAATATTTCTTGCGCCTCAATTTCAACATCATTAAGCAATTCGGATATCAATTCTTTTTGTTCGATATTCCAATCGTCTTTACCCAGTTTTAATTGTTGCCACTTTGAATGAATATTTTCAATATATTTTTGGTTTACCTTTTCTATGGATTCGGCTATTTGACCAATTTTAATAAGTTTATGATTTAATTCGTTCTTTTTCCTCTCAGCTTCCTCGATTCTACTACTTAAAACATTAATTTCCTGTTGGTAATTTTCTATTTGTTCTAAAAGTGTACTAATGTCACCTTTTATGCCAGCACTTTCAAAAGATTTTTCGATTTTTTCGTTATTATTTTTTAAAGTCGAAACTTTGTCATTTTGCAGTTTAATAAAAATTTCTAAAGCATCTTTCTGACTTTTAAAATCGATTTTTGGTATCCTATTCTCATCTTGGTCAATGAAATTATTTATCTCTGTAATCTTATTATTGTATTCATTTTGAGCTCCAGTTAGATCTGATATAAGTAATTCAGCTTTAACTATGAATTGATTTAACTCATTAATTTGATTGAGATTTTCAATATATTGTTGGATTAACTGTTGATTTTCTTTTGTAGTTATTGTTTTTATTAAATCTTCTATTTGTCTCTTCTTATTTTTATTGAATTCTGCTGAATTAATCAAATTCCCATTTTCATCTTTATAACTCAGCCAATCTTTAATGTCAAATATCTCATTAATTAATTTTTCGATACTTGAATCTGGATATTCTGTTTGAAATTCATTATAAGCGGGTAGTTTTAAAAGATTTTTTATTTCACTATCTAATTTATCTGGATTTTCAGGATCAGCAATATTCTTAACTTCTCCCTGGTGAATATGTAAATATTCTAAACTGTTATCGTTTTGTATGTAATAATCTATTTGTGAATTATCTTGTTTGTTGTATGTTATTTTAAAATTGTTATCTTTAATAGCAATTTTTTCAGCGCGGTTATTTTTCTGAATTTTATTAAAGGTCTTTGCTATTGCATCTAATAACAAACTCTTTCCAGTTCCTCTACCACCGATTATTGCAACAAGATTAGGATTGAGAGGAAGTTGGGTTTTACTAAACTTAACGTCACTATCTTCAAATATTTTAGTTTCATTAATTATTATTTCAGAAAAATAGGGTTTAGGATAATCCCATTGTGGGTTTGTATTTTGTATTTTAATTCTTTCAGTATTTTCAAATACAATTTGCTTAAAACCTTCAAAGGTAGGGTCAGCTTTAACCCAAGTATAATTACCATACGAATCTGGTGCAAAAATATCTTTAAGACATCTGCTGTCACTGGAAATAGAAAAAACAGGAACTGAAGTTAGAGTATTGTTTTTTCTATCTATATACGATGCAAGGGAATCAATATCGCTCTTATTTCTTGATTGTAAAAGAATGGCAGGTTTCCAATTATAAACATCAGCCAGGTATGTTCTATCTGTTCGCCCTCTCTCTTGAAAAAGTCCATTATCAGAATTACTATGGGGAAAAATATATAGCCCACCTTGTGAAATAATTTCTTTTAGTACATCAGTTACAGATTTGGAAGAAACGGTTAATACACCATTTGTTTTAGGATTGTGAACGTCAATTTTTGATAAAAATGTTTTTATTCCCTCGGAAATTGATGTTTGCCCATAAGGAATTGCTCCAAAAAATGCAAGAATATGCACGCCCGATGCACTTATTTCAACACCACAAATTACTTTTAGAACTTTACTTTTAGTAGAGTAATTATAAAAAGTGTCTAATAGCAAATTGTGTGAGTAATTATGGTCTGTTAAACCAATTAGCCCGATTTCAGGATTAAATGATGTAACAAAGGCAAAAAAGTTTCTCACATAATTTAAACAACGTGTTTTTTCTTCATCCGTATTTCCAAAAAAATATTCTTTACTATCATATTTTAATGCATTTTCTTCTCCTCCAACAGCATTTACATATTCTTCCCATTTTTCTGGATTATTTTGTTTTATTTCTTCATAATAATTTGACAAGGGAATATATCCATCGTCTAATATGGTTTGCACCTGCAAATCCCATTTTCTCCAAACTGAACCTCTTGTATCGTTCATATCTCAAATCTCTTTTTTAGCATTTTGCACAACGGGTTGCGGCTAAAAGAAGTGGCGGCTTTGGAACACTAAACTGTCTAAACGCACAATGTTTATTAGTTGCACAACTGTTTATATTCGCACTTCGCCCGCCATTTTTTTTAGGTGCTGTTAGCGGTTCGTTGTTTTCTGTCTATATGGTCATTACTTGTCCACCGATTTTATCAGTCTATTTGATTTTTTAAAACTTTTAAGAAACAAAATTAAACTAATTAATGTCAATATTGAAGCAATTAAAAAAGGAATTCCTGGAAAATAAATCTCGGATTGTTTTCCCGTAAAGTAAGAAAAACTGCTTGTCATTAACGGTGGTGCAATCAGAGTTGTCAAGCCCATTAAACTGCCTAAAGCACCTTGAAGTTCACCTTGTTCGTTGTCGGGCATTGCAGAAGACATAATACTTTGAACGGCTGTGCCTTGAATTCCACCAACTATGAAAAGTAATAAAGCGGTAAAGAGCAACCATTGCCACGGTGTAAAAGCAAACAGAAAAAAGCCCGTCATCATAAGTACAAATCCTAATACTGCCATTCGTTTGTCGCCCAATTTTTTTGCCAAAATACTGACTAACCATAACTGAACGATAATTGATAGAATGCCTATAAATGCTAATGAGTAGCCAACAAGAGAGGTGCTCCACTTAAATTTTTCAATGGTGAAAAATGCCCAAACACTTTCCATACTGTGATTAGCGATGGAAACAAAAATCATTGATAGCACTAAAGTTTTTATCAATGGGAATTTCTGTAAGTGCTTGAGGGAACCAAATGGATTAGCTCTTTTCCTGTCAAATTTCCTGCGGTTATTTGCTTTTAACGATTCCGGGAAAAAGTAATAGCCGAAAATAAAATTGATAAAACTTAAAATAGCAGCAACAATAAAGGGTGTATGAGTTCCGAATTGTCCCAATGTTCCGCCAATTATGGGTCCAATTATAAACCCCAAACCAAAGCCTGCGTTTATAAGTCCGAAATTTTTAGTTCTATTATCGTCTGTGCTAATGTCGGCAACACAAGCAGATGCAACGGAATAGCTTGCTCCTGTTATACCTGCAATTGTCCGCCCAACAAAAAGCCACAAAATACTTGGTGCAAAAGCAAGAAAAATGCAGTCGATGCTAAACCCAAACAATGAGCTTAAAAGTACTGGTCGCCTGCCATATTGGTCGCTTAAATTCCCTAAAACTGGTGCAAAAACAAATTGCATAATTGCATAAGCAAATGAGAGCCAGCCTCCGTATTTGGCGGCTGTGCTGATGTCTGAATGAAGTAGATTAATTAGTAGTTGTGGTAGAACTGGAAAAATTAGTCCAAAACCTGCGGTGTCAATTACGACAACTATTAATACAAATATGAGTGTTGATTTATGATTTGATTTCATTTTTATGAAGCGATAAATTATAGCATTACTCTGAAAAGTATAATGCAGTTTGTTAATAATAAATTCAATTAAGAAGAGTATCAACCAGATTTGGTTAAGAAAAAAAGCGTAGAACGCTATGAAAATATTTTTGCCTCATAATGGCACAAATATAAACAAAGTTTAAGACGTCAATGTCGAGTTGCGAAAAATAATTAACAAGACCAACGAAGTGTTAGTTTTTTTGTCGGGCGTTTAATGCTTGTACATTTACAATGACCGCTAACGGTCGAGTGTATGTGCCGTAAGGGATTGTGGGGCAGTTTTCTGTCCACCGACACGAATGTTTGAGCGGGCTACAACGCTTGAATACCCACTGAAACCCTTATGGCATATACACTTTGTTACCGCCTGGTGTTCTGTCTTCCAGTCTTGTAAACCATTGTCAATATTGAGTTTCTCTGTCATTGTCATTTTACCTTCTTTCTTTTCTCGGCTTGTGTGTCAGCGTTTTTTATTTTTTAAGTGTCGGCAAATTTTTAAAACAATTATCGCACGGTGCGTTGGATTTGCAAGCTCTTTGACAAAGCTTTGGTTGAAGCATTGGCTTGTGGGGCTTTGGCAATGTGCTTGCAAAAGATGGTTATATGCACTCTAAGCTTTCCATAATACCATATTTTGCTTCTTTTTCAAGTTTATCAAATTTTGCTTTAAGTTTTGCTAATTCTGAATTTGTATTAGCAACTTCTTCTCTTGAAATTGTGTAATGCTTTAAAACTCGATAAAGATTCGGTTGATTTTTATAATTATCAATTACTAAAAAATCATTTTGTTCAATTATTTGTTTAGCCTTAGCAAGGTCATTCTTTGAAAGATTTTGAAATGAATTCCACCAATCATCTGTAATACCCTCTTTCTCAAAAAAGAACCTAAAGAACAAATATGTTTCAGGCATATAAAGAAGTTTACTATATTCTTCTTCATTTGAGCCAAAGGCTTTATAAAAGAAACTTTTACCTTTGCCTATCTTTCCTTTTGTAGCATTGAGAATTACTTGAACTGCTCTGATAAATTTTCTATTCCAATGTGTACCTATGAAATCCCTATTTAAATGATAATCACCAAAGATAGGATGAAATTTCATAGGAAATGAATAGATATCTATTTTGTGTTTGTCACATAATTCAACATTTATTTTCAATCTTTGATACAACTCTACAGGTTTATCTTCGAAATTATAAAGAAGGTAATTTGAAAAATGCCGTATTCCATATTTTTTTGCTCTTAAAATTGCATTTAAATAATAATCTTCATAAGCCATACTATCAAAAGCAATCCGTAAAGGCCTAATAGGTATCTTACTTAAAAGCTTTGCTTTATCATCTGTCAATAAACGAGCATCCACACCCTGATTGAAATCTACATACCTTTGTTTTGGCACTTTATTTCTGTATTTCTCATATATTGGCAATAAATCTGGAACAATTTTCAAGATTATATCTTTTGAAGCTGTTTCTGGTTTATTTAAGTTGTTATCTATTATTAGGTTATATATTTCCTGTTTTTGGTTTCCCTTTAACCTTTCAATCATTTCATTTAATAAGGAAACGACTTTCCTTATGTAACCATTATCATTTACCCCTGCTTTAAGATTATTCAATGAAATTTCAAGTTGATTAGGTTCGATGAATTTAGTTTTATTATCGAATCCGTTTGATTTTATTTCATCAATTATTTGTGAAAAACTTGGAGAAGCAAGAACATTATTATCCAAGAGTAATAAATTACGTTTTGTACCATAAATTTCATCAACACCTTTGATTTTTGTTGTTAACTCAATTTTTGGAATAAATTTTGGTTCAATAATAGGTACTGCACAAAATTCACACTTTCGCACACAACCGCGAGTTGTATATCCATAATAAGCATTGTTTTCAGGATATTTATAGTCTATTTCTTCTAAAATTGAATAATCTAATGGGAGTTCATCAATAACAATTTCATTTTTATCGAGAATGCCACTTTTATTAAGCAAACCAGAATGAATATTTTTCAAACCAGTTTGTTTTCTAATTTCATTAGGAATTACAGAGGCCATTACACCACCTACCCAAATTTCATTCTCATTTTTTACAAGGTCTTTACAAAATTCAATTGTTTTGATGGTAATATCCCAATAGAAAGTAAACAAGGTTGTTATGCAAATTCTATCCCAATATTTTTCATTTAGATATTCCTTTTTCCAGTAAAAATCCTTAAAATAATTTAATGCGTTTAAAAGTAATATCTCATACTTTGAGTCAGATAATTTCAAATTATCAATAATAGTTTTATTTCGTTTTCTTATATATTCCTGAACTAAAAGAGATCTTGATTTCCAGTTGATGGATTTATCAATCTTCTCAAATTTGTCAACACATAGTTCAGAAATATTCTTAATTAAGAAATCTTTTAACTCTCCTTTAAAAAATACAACATTGTCACCTAACATTTTGTGATAAGTAGCCAACTTCATTAATCCAATCGGTGGATATTTATTCTTATAGTTAGGTTCTATAAGTAAAACATTTCTTTTCATTTATTTATACTCTTCCTCAATTTTCTGAATTAATAACTCTGCTGTCTCTTTTGGTAATACATTACGTATAATGCTAAATATATTACCTAAAAATTTCCTTTGCTCTTTGTTAAGTTTTGAAAGTTTATCAGTTCTGAAAACTGGTTTAGTGTCAATTTCTACTTCAATGTCTTCATTTACATCTAATGAATTTGCAGAAGCTACACGTTCAATAATTTTGCTTATCGGGGCTAAATCATCAACTGACTTAGCTTTGATTGTTTCAAGTTTGTTTTTTGCTTTCTTAGCTTCTTCTTTCTTTTTTTCTAGAGTTTCAATAAAATGTGCCTTTTCGTTTTTATCTACAAAGCCTACTTCTTTCTTTTTTTCGAATTGTTCAACAATTTCATTATAACTATTTATAGCCTTGACCGCACTGTTAACGTCAGATGCCGTGTAACAAAGTTTGTGAATAGTTGTATGAAAAAAGTTCTTAAGTTTTCGTTCAAATTCATAATACGTTTCAGTTTCTGAAAAATTATCACGTCTTGCATTAGGAATAAGTTCAGGGTGCAGACCGTAAACCTCGCCGAAAAAGTAATATTGAAATCGTTTATCTCGATGAAAACGTGTGAGAGTATCTTCATTTCCAATTTGGATATTAGATTTTCTTAATCGAAAACCCCTGGAGTAGTTGATTTGATTAAGCGATTGGTTTTTTTCTGTTATGCCGTACCAACCCCAAAACAATTTATTATTGTGTTTATCGTATTCTTTAAAAAACAGAACATCTATAACCTCACCAATTTTTTTCCTATTGGATGCGTCTGTGCCTTCATAGATATATGAATTGTAACCTTTAAAAAGCTGGTCAGTATTTATAAAAGTTTTGTATTCATCTAACTTAATACCTTCCTTTTTTACTTCATCATATATTTTTTTAGCATAAACGAAAGACTTACTGAATGGAACAGGTGCAACCATTGATAAATAGTTTCGTATCTCCTTAACATCTAATAAGTCTTTATTTGTTACTCCATACAATGTTACTTTAAAATAATGTGCATCAGAATTTTCCTTTGATTTTTCCAAAGAAGTAACCTCATCAATTACAGTAGATGCTTCTTCTTTTTGACTTCTGTTGTTAATTATGCTTTTAAGTTTAAAGGCATCCCAAGTCATTATTGATTTAACCGATTCGCCTTGAAATGAAGTTTCAAAAACAAGTTTCTCACAATAGCCCAAACCACCTAATCTACCTATACCCCTAAAACCTTTGTCAACCCCCCTCTGTTTTGTAGATTGAGCAATATTTTTTAATATCTCTATAACTTTACTTTCTTCTATTCCTGTGGCATCATCTTCAATAGAAATAGTTTTTTTTTCAGGGTTAATGAATATATGTATTTCACCTTCATCAACCAAACCTTGCTGTCTCGCCTTATCAATCTGGTCTGCTGCATTTTGAATATACTCTCGATAAATAAATCTTGAATCGTCATACATTCCAATTGTAAGCGATTCAATTACATCTTTACCAATTACTGTCTTATTGCTCTTATCCATTCTTAAACTGTTTATATAATGGTCTGGGGAATCTTATGTTTAGTAACGACCTAAATACTGGATTCTGTAAAATATATTCGCCTTGTTTCAACCTAGTAAGCATTGATTTATAAACAGGTGGAACAAATTGATAATCGGCTTTTGAAATTTCAATTGCATTTGTTCTGCCATATGCGTGCGTTGCACAATTCCCTTTAACTCTATCGTGAATGTCACTTTTAAATTGTTCGGCTGCAAAAAGAATAATACCCAAAGAACGGCCTCTTTCAGTAATATCTAGAAGTTGTCTAAGAATTGGGGAGTTCTTCGGTACATCTTTGCTTCCGTATTTATTTAGTTCGTCTATGAAAATTACAATTTTAGAAGGTATCTCAGCTTCCTCTCTATCTGCAATTTGACCAAGTTTTAGGTCATAAATTGCTCTCATTACATCGCCGAACACAAAACCCTGAGCATCTTCATCAAGTTTTGCAATGTCAATAACGTAAATGTCATTTTTCTTTATTTGCTTAATTGATTCTTGCAAACGTACTTCAGTTCCATCAGGCTTTAAAGAATTTGAAAAAAAGAAGTTTCTTTCTAATGCTTTTCTAAATAAGCGATAAAACTTCCTCCAACTTAAAACAGAAATAGTTTTGTCTTTTCCTGTATCTCCTTTTTCTTGGTGCTTTTTAATTTCTTCTTTTAGGTCTTCCCAATTTGTTATACCGCTAAAATGCCCTTCGCCTGATGTAATGTAATTTACGATTGATTCCATTGATTGCGTAGGGTCGTCAATATTAGAAAATAATAAATCCAAACTGTCTTTATCATCTTCAAAAAGATACTTATATTGAAATGCCTTTTTTAATTGCTTTTGGCTTTCAAAGTCCTTTATGTCTGCATAGGTTGTGGATTTTACATCTTTAGAAAATGGGTAAAAATATTTAACATTCTTGAAAGGTGTTACATCAAGTTCTAAGTCTCGATATAACTTTATATCTTCTTCCGCCAATTCATCATTTGGTTCGTCAATAGCCAACAAGTCCCGACCTTTTACATTGAGCAATACAAATGCAACACTTTCGTTGCATTCATTTTTGATATACTGCTCCTGAATTGCTTTTAACAAAAACATTGCATAGGAAGTTTTTGATGCTAAGCCTGAGATCCCCGAAATATTTAAGTGTGCTCCTTCGGGGCCAATTAAGAAATGGGAATTAAAATGCACAGGAACTGTAATTTTGTCTTCTTCCTCATACATTTCAATTACTCCACAAGGCAATGGATTCTTTATTCCTTTAAGTCCTAAGGCCATTTTTACATCTTCTTCGTCAGCCAATGAAACAATAGAACCGTCAAGAACTGGCGTATAGATGTTTGCGGAATTTGCAACAACTTTTGCTTTTATATAGTTCATTCCTATTCTTTGGGTGTTGCTTTTAGACTCAACTTCACCAAAGTCGCTTGAAATATAGCCTGCAAGAAAACTAGCACCATCAGTTAAATGTGAGATTTCCTCAACAACACCAAATGTTACAGAGTTTTTAATATGTTGAACCTTTATAACGTCAAACGGCTTGATGATAAGGTGCTTATCAGTCCAAAAGTAGAATTCATCTACTGTTGTTGGAACTTTCTCTGTGGCAATTATTTTCCCAATTTTTTTCATTAAAATAAATTTAAAAAATTAATGTCGCTTAAGTACTTACTTTTAACAAAAGTTTCTGTAAGATAAACAGGATACAAATGGTTAGCCCATCTTGCATCGTTGCCATAACAAACTGGATTTCTCTCATTTATTATGTTTGCGGTTATCAAATCTATTTCTTGACTGTCAAGTCCGTTTTCAATTTCCTCATCTGATATCAATATTTTTTCAACTTTCACAATACCGGAAAATGGGCTATAAGTGTGTTGCGATTCTCTTATTCTTACATACCAAACAGCAAAGAAAACATTGCCTACTCTCTCGCTTTTATATTTATATGCTGGGGTTCTGTGGTATATGGGAAGCATTGCTATTTTGTCAGCATTGCTTTTATTGTTGTTATCTCTACAAAGTTCAGGGTCAAACATCTTTGAAATACCTATCACACACTTATAATGACATTTGAATTTTGTAAGTTCTTTGAAGTTTGCACTTCTTGACGGGGCATATTGAAGTGAACCGTCTTTAATCAGATATCTGTCAGGATTAATTAAATTTTTAGTACTTAGATGAGCAACAATTTTCTTTTCTGCTTCAATCATTTCATCTTGAATAGTTGCTATACCTTTATGTTCATATTTTACATCATTATCCTTTTTGCTTGATTCGTAAGAAAGAATTTTTGAAAATTGAACATTGGATTTTTCAAGTCTTTGGTTCTTATTAATTCTTTCAGTTAAAGCATTGAAGAAAAGTGCAGCATCACCTCCGTTTGGATTTGCTGCCTTAGGCAGTGATAATACTAAATTGTGTTCAAAATCAGTACATTTTAATTGACTAGGGTTAACCCTTTGGCAACAAGCTACTCCAATTTGTCCGGCAATTATAGGATAAACATTTCTATTAATTTCTATATCGTCAACCTTGTATGTTCTTCTTGAACCGTCTAAGAAAAAATGAAATAAAGGTTCATCTTCAATTAGCTTATCGGCTAAAGGTTTTAAACACTTTGATTTTGTAAGGTTGGTGTCTGTTTCTCCGTATTCTTTTATTACAACTGATATTTCTTTTTCTTTTGAATCAAAGTCTAGGGTTGGCACGCGAATTTCATCGTCTGCACAATATCGAAATGAGGTATAACACTTACCATTTGTTGCATCTGCCAATATGTCTAATACTTTTTTCACAACATTTTTTTGATTTAAGGTTCAAAAATAACTTTTGGTTCTCTTCTTTTAAAGCAAAATATTCTTTAAGGTGAAAAAGGCAGAATGGCTCTTTTGATTTTGCCGAGGGTTTGACTTTGTGTGTCAGGGCAAAAGCAAATGTGCCATTGTGAGTTGGCAATTGTTTTAAAAAATGCGCGGTGGCAAAAAAATAAAAAACATCGGGTCGGCTTGAGTGTCGGCTGTCTATTCTTGTCAGTATTTCGTTTTTCTGTCCTTTCACAATGGTTTCTATTTTGGTTCTGTCGTCTATCTTTTTACACTTGGCGGTAACGGTCAAGTATAAGCGTAGTGCGGGTTTTCGGAGCAATACACTGTCCGCTAGCACGAACTTTGATAGATGCCAAAATACCAAATTTTAGCCACTTCGCCCGCATTACGCTTATACAATGTTGGCGGTAGTTTTTTTATTCAATTCTCCTTA
>CAZQSR010000046.1:0-15089 GCA_964596145.1 uncultured Ignavibacteriaceae bacterium | reverse complement strand
CGGGGATTTGATAATTCCCCTTCTGGATTTCTTGTTTCCCTTCGGGGATTTGATAATTCCCCTTCTGGATTTCTTGTTTCCCTTCGGGGATTTGATAATTCCCCTTCTGGATTTCTTGTTTCCCTTCGGGGATTTGACAGTTCCCCTTCTGGATTTCTTATTTCCCTTCGGGGATTTGATAATTCGCTATAAGCATCCCTCAAACCCTTCACACAAACAAAAAGATCCTCCCTTCCCGAAGAAACCCAAAAAACTCCGGGAGGGAGAATTAAAGAGGATCTTATGGTATAGAATGAAAAAGTCAATCAATTACCTCTGCTTACTAAAATACTCCAGCAGCCTTTCTGCATCATCCGGCAGATAAACAGTAATAGAATCATCAAACTCAAAAACACTCCTCCACAAAATATTAACCTTTGTATTACCTTCGGGAATAATTTTAATCAACTTTCCCATACCACAATCCCTCAAAGCATTAATAGTAGAGCGAATAATAATCCTTGCACCATTAGAAGAAGGAACAAAACCGGTAAGGTCAGCAACCACAAAAAAACCTTCGCTCAATTGCTGCGCCTCATTCATAACCTTCAACGAAGCATTCTTCATATCCGCATAACTAAGGTCGCCGCTAAACTTAATATACACCCTGTTATTCTTCTTATCCGAAAATATCTCTTTCACAAAAATCCTTTAATTAATTAATAAAGAACCGGCAGCACAAAGTAAAAGATAAAAGACAAACCCTATGCTGCCGCGAAGCAAAGATGAAAACTATAGAAAAAGCAAAAGCATAGTCAAAACAAAAAGCCAGAATAAAGTAGAAATAATACATTTGGCAAAAGTCTTATTCGGACATAAACTTTCTATCTCGCTTAAAATACTTTTCATTTCAACACCCCGTTTAACTTATCTGAACATTTTTACAGCTAAAGCAATAATTACAGCAGCAAGCACCACAAGAAAAACGATATTGAATAAATCACCTTTTCTTTCAGAAACAGACGTTTGTTTTTGAACCATTACTCCTCCTACAATTTCCATAAAATAATTTTGAACCAATTAGTATATAAATCATAAAAAGTAGTATTCTCAAGAATTACCGGCGGAACACGTATTAAATGCCAATGCCGCTCAACAGCTAAATGAGTTATTATATTAAGCAACTTCTCTCTGTAAGAAGAAACATCCTCAGGACTAATATACTTCTGGATAGGTTTAAGAAAATAGTCTTCACTATTTAAAACCAATTCCACTCCAGACTCTGAAATCAATTCCTGGAATGCATTTACATAAGCAATCAATTCATCGGGCATAAAGAATAACCAAAGTAATTAAAAATTAACACAAGAATTCTACAAAATTTCAGTAACGATGTAAACCCTACCTCACCCTACTTTTACCCTACTTTTTAAAGGTAGGGTAAAAGTAGGGTAGCTTTTGGGAACTTTTTTTCGGGCGATTTTGAAAATTCCCTTAAACCTATATCTTTGTACATGAAGAAATTCAGTTATTATTCAAAAGAATATTCTAATGGAAACTATTGGAAAAATATTTTCATCATCCAAAGCAGACAAACTGTTTGGAAACATTAAAGCTTCTATACCGATAGAAACAGTAAAACTATATAACTTTTGTTCTATCACTTCAGAAAAATTAATGTTTAAAGTAAAAAACAATTATGCTGTTATTCTTAATAACAAAAGAAAAGTCCTTTCTCCTGAAGGAGAAATAATCTCTCCCGATGAAGTCTTTATTGTATTCACCACAAATAAAATTGAAGAATTAATATCAGAAGGGAAAGCAGCAACTACACAAATACAACAAAGAGAAGAAGTGTTATCAATGCAAAACAACGACTTAGTATTAGAAGCTGGTCTGCCCTGTCCGCCATATTGTTAAATTAAAAACGACATGTTACCAATAGATATAACTGTTTATTTATACCTTACTACCGTAATTTTTTATACAGCGTTATTACTCTATATTCTTATTAAAAAAACACTCATATCCTCTGATATGAAAATATTTTTTCTGTATCTGTTTATATGCTTACTTTGTGAAGTCGTTTCATTCGTTTCGGTAAAAATATTCCACATCAGCAACTATTTCATTTATCATTGCACAAATATTTTGGAGTTCATTTTTATCTACTGGATGTTCACTCTATGGGATGCGTGGGAATACAGAACACTATTAATTATAATTGGAACCATTCTGTTTATACCAATAGCGATTTTTTCTCTTTTTATTGAACCCTGGAACGAAATACCAATTATTAGCATTACATTTAAAAGCACCGTCTTAACTCTATTTTCATTAAGAGCATTATATAACACAGCAATTGTAAGCCGAATGACACTATGGAAAAATCCAAGATTTTATCTGTCGTTTGCATTCCTGCTTTATTCAGTACCAAATGCTATCTCTACACCTTTTGGCATTTACCAGGTAAAAAATATTCCTATGACAGTTATTGTTATCAGTAATTTAATTACAAATTTATTATTTTCAGTTTCATTATTATGCATTTACTTACCGGAACGAAAGATACAGAAACTACTTTAGCAATTATTTTATTAATTGCTTTGTTAATTGCCGCTGCACTGGTTGTTTTTATATTCATTCTTTTGTATAAAAACAGGGAGAAGCGGGAGAAAATCCATGAACTAAGAAATGAACTAAATAAATTTTACCAGTTGGAAGAAATAATGAAATTCAGAGAGGAGTTTAACAAAAGTGAAAAAAATAGTAATAGCTGAAGATGAAGACCTGCAAAGACACTATATTGTTAAAGACCTTAAAGCAGAAAGAGCCTCTCAATACGAAGTAGTTGGAGAAGCAAGAGATGGACTTGAACTACTCAATCTCTGGAAAACTCACAAACCTGATATTCTTATAATTGATTTGAATATGCCTAAAATTAGCGGTTACGATGCCATTGTAAGAATTCGGAAAGTTGATACAGAGGTTAAAATAATTGTTCTCACATCAATTGATGAAACAACTTCAATAAGAGAATTATATTCGCTTGTGGATAGTTACCTTGTAAAATCAAAAGAAACTCCTGCAGAATTATTAAAAACAATTGATAAACTGGCTCTCTTCGGCGGTTCTGAATTCAGAAAATATATTCTGAATGTAATCTTCACACCTGATATTGCAGAGAAAAAAGAATTGTCACCCAGAGAAGTTGAGTTACTTTATTTTATTAAGCAAAATCTATCAAACAAAGAAATCGCTTCAAAATTATTCATCACTTTAAAAGCCGTCGAAAAACTGACATCATCAATTTTTAAGAAATTCTCTGTAAAAAGCAGAAATGAGCTCCTTCACAAAATGAAAGATGTAAATTTCCCTTTCTAGACAAGAAACTTTATTTCAAAAGAATCATTTTTCTTGTCTCAATAAATTTACCAGCTTTAATCCGGTAAAAATAAATCCCGCTAGATAAAGGTGTATTACTAAAAGAATTTTTACCAGTAAATTGTATTTCATAATAACCCGGTTGCTGATAATCATTTACAAGTTCGGCAACTTCATTTCCAAGAATATCAAAAACTTTAAGCACAACCAATTCTTTTGTAGAAATTGAATATTGTATTCTTGTAACAGGATTAAACGGATTAGGATAATTTTGTTTAAGTGTAAATTCTGAAGGAATATTATTTTTAATAAAATCATTTACATCGAGAATTATAGTTGGATCAGGAATTCCATTTCCATTCTGGTCAGGTTGAATAACAACCAGGTTAATTAGACTATCGGGTCCTGCATTCCCATTTACATCAAGATTATCAGGGCAAGCATCACCACCGCCATAATTAAATCCTCCGGCAACCACAGCAACAAATTTTAACTTTACATTCGGAGGGACAAGTCCTGCGCCTAAGCCATAAAGAGTATTCCATGCTATTGCAATTTCAAAATCATTTCCATTGCTTCCTCTTCGTCCATTAATCTGGTTTGTTTTGTTCTCACTTGTGCTATCAACTATTTTGTAAAACACTGGTTGATTTAGATAGTAATCTGCAATAAAAAAATCTATTCCATTTGTATTTCTGAAACGAAAGTTTTTTGCATAATCTCCATAGTAACCCTGGTTTGAATTGAAATTAGTTACTCCACCTGCAATACCAGCATCAATATAAAACATCAGCGTATTATAATTATCATTAATTACATAATCCGCGCCAAGATAAAGTGAATCTGCGTCCCAGGTTGCAAACATTCCAAACAATTCATTATCAGGAGGAAAGACAGGATTACCAAGAGAATCTCTCGGATGCCAGTAACTATCTGTATCTGAATCGGTGGCTATTTGCCATTGTTGTAACCAATCATTGGAACCAATGGAAATATTTCCATCAATAACAGGCTTTCCGTAAGTTGCAATTACACTATCTGAACCTTTAATAACCGTTAACACAAACTGAATCGAATCATAAGCCCCTTTGTAGTCCGTCAATTTCAATTTAACATTATAAACACCTGTGTCATTTAAACTTGGAGTTCCACTAATAAATCCTGTTTGATTATCAATGGATAAAAACTGTGGTGATTGTGAAAAGAAAAATCTCAAACTATCCACATCCGGATCACTTCCGGTTGCTTGATATTCATATCTTTTTGTAGCTCTTATTGTTGTATCACTTATCTGATTTAAGTGAGGAGGTAAGTTTTTAAAAACTGTAAGATTAAATGTATCTCTTTCCGTCGCACCAAGAGGATCCGAAACTGAAAGAATTATAGTTGATATTCCTGTATCAGCAAATGAAGGTATTCCTGAAAGAATTCCACTTGATGAAATATTTAACCAGGCAGGTTTTCCAGTTGCTGTAAAAGTTAATGTTTGATTGTTAACATCATACACGTTCAACTTAAATTCATAAAATGAATTTGTAAATCCAACCTGATCGGGCACAGGCAATATTACTGGTGGATTATTGATTCTCTGGGTCGTATCCGGTACATAAATAGCATAACCTCTTGGAGGTGCCCACAATTCAACTCTTCCATCGCTAGCAGCTTGTTTATCAATAGCTCTTCCAGTATAATCTCTGAATACCTGGTTAGGATACTCTGAATTAACCCAAACACCTCGCCACTGAGTAGGATTATCATTCAACACAAGATATACTGCAGGCTTTTCGTTTCCACCATTTCTTCGTGCGACATAAATATCAGCGGATTGCTCACTTTGTGAACCGCTGCCTCCGACATACCATGGATTAAGTCCGCTTCTTTTAGTTGTTGAACCATAAATAAATTTTTGTCTTATCCACATCAAAGTATCAATTTTACCGGAAAAACCATATGTGAAATAATCTTTATAGAACACACAAGGTCTTCCTTCAGAAAAAATTGTATATGCATAAGCCATATCTTTATTTGAAACTATTGGATCGTGACCATTATCAATTTGTCCATCCCAACCGATTCGATCAAAATCATGATTTTCTACAAAAGTTGAGACGTCAAATCCAGATATACCTGAATTTACAAGTCCCGCCCAATCAAGATTATTCATATCAAATGCACCTGAAGTAGTATTACACATATCTTTCAGAGTATATCGCAAAGGAAAATCGAACATTGCTACATTACCACCATTACTTTTACAGGTATTCAACCAGTTTGTAATTTCCGATATGCTTCCCCAGTATTCTGCCACAGCATAATCGGTTCCATTACAATTACTTAACCAATAACCAATAAATGCTGGATTAATCGCTTTAACTGCATCGATTCTGAAACCATTAAATTTAAGAGTATTCTTTAAATAATTTCCCCATACCACCAGGCTATCTTTTACGCTTTGTTTATTATGATCAAGCCATTCACCAAAACGAAAAAGAGGATCAGTTTGAATAAATAATGGATCAACAAAACAATTCTGTGAATTAGGATAGAAGGTTCCTGAATTTTTTCTAAATCTTCCGGAACCACCGGGATAATTGAAAAGAAGATAAGCGGAATCAGGAACAATATATTGACCATTATACAACGGACGACACTCGTAGGGAATTTTTACTTCTCCTCCCATCATATGTCGTAAAACCGCATCGGAAAAAACATTTATTCCAAGACTATGCAATGCGTTAATAGCTTTTATTAATTCAAGCTTACTACCAAATCTTGTCTCTCTTGAACCCTTTTGATAATAATCACCAAAATCATATTGGTCATAAGGGTCATAACCCATAGAAAATCCACCACCCGCTCCTTTAACCGGAGAAGGAAACCATACAGCGCCAAACCCTGCAGATGCCAATCTTGGAGCTGTTTGAAGAAGTGAATCGTACCAGGAACCGCCGGGAGTTGAGTTCCAGTAAAATCCCTGAAGATAAACATCACTCTTAGGAGAGACCAGATTAACATTTTGAGCAAAACAAATTCCCTCAAATAAAATAAGAGCTAATAAAAATTTTTTCATTAATCAATTCCTTCATTCATGATTTGCATAAGCATTCAAAATGTCATCAAGTTTGAAAGGCTTATTGTTTTTCATTTCAGTTTCAGTTTTTACAATTGAATCGTGATGTTTTCCAAGCAGAGAAAGATAAATCGTTAGAATTAAAATTTTACAATCAACTTTGCATGATGAAACTTTTTCATAAAGTAAATCCATTTTCACAATCTCTTCAAAGCCTTTGTTACGGTCACCATATAATTGCCATAATCCTGATATCCCGGGTTTAACAGTCAATTTTTCTCTTTGTTTATAAAGAACTGGAATTTCTTTTGACATCAACATAAGGTCTCTATGAATAAATGGTCTTGGACCAATTAAACTCATTTCACCTTTTAATACATTGATTAGTTGAGGCAGTTCATCAAAACCTGTTTTACGCAACCATCGACAAATGGCAGGAACAAAATTTTTTAAATTTCCTTTAAGCAAGAAATTTGTATTACTATTATCACGCTTGTTAAATTCTTCTTCATTTTTAATCGTTCGGAGCTTAATAATTTCAATTGGTTTTGAATTTAAAGAGAGTTTTCTCTCCTGAGAAAGAAATGGAAACCGTTTTGTTTCTAACATTACCAAAATTATTATCGCTATAAAGAATGGAATAAGAATAATCAGGCTTACAAGAGCTATTATAAAATCGAAAATTCTTTTAGAACTGTTCTTCATTATTTTAATTTCATTTTGTTTGAATGTAAAATAATAATTTCTTATAAAAAGCGAAAGTATCTTTCACAATCAATTCTGGCTTTTCAAAACATGTAAGTCTTATTAACTTTGTAAACAAATTTCAACAACATAATGCTCTATACATTAAAGAAATATTTTGGCTTTAATTCTTTTCGTCCGGGACAGGAAGAAATCATAAAAGCTATTCTTGAAAACGAAAATGTACTTGCAGTATTGCCAACAGGGGCGGGAAAATCTTTATGTTATCAGATTCCTTCACTGCTTTCGGAAAATTTTGCTGTAGTGATTTCGCCTCTAATAGCATTAATGAAAGACCAGGTTGATAACCTTAACAAAAAAGATCAGATTGCTGCTTTTATTAATAGCTCACTTGATTTTATTGAAACTGAAAATGTACTCAATTCTCTGTCTCAAGGTAAATTGAAGCTGCTTTATGTTGCTCCAGAAAGACTTGAATCAAAAAATTTTGCTGAACGTATAAAAAATTTAGCTCCATCTTATATCTTTGTTGATGAAGCCCATTGCATCAGCGAATGGGGACATAACTTCAGACCGAGTTACAGAAAAATTAAAGAGTTTATTGAGTTTGTACAAATAAAAAACATTTCAGCTTTTACTGCAACAGCTACACCAGAGGTTGTAAGAGATATTGCTTTACAGCTTGGAATGAAAAATGCCAAAATATTTGTTAAAGGTTTTGAGCGGGAAAATCTTTCAATAAATATTTTACATACAAAAAATAAAGCAGATAAATCAATTGAATTACTAAAAACTTTCGGAACGCCAGCAATCATTTATACATCTACAAGAAAATCTGCTGAAGAACTTTCAGAACATCTCCTGCTTAATAAAATTGAAAATGCTTACTACCACGCAGGTTTGAACAATATTCAAAGAAAGAAAATCCAGGAAAATTTTATCTCAGGAAAAAATAATATTATAGTTGCAACAAATGCTTTTGGAATGGGAATCGACAAAAAAGATATTCGTCTGGTTATCCATTACAATATTCCCGGTTCTTTGGAAAATTATTACCAAGAAATTGGAAGAGCTGGAAGAGATGGAAAACCTTCAAGCACTTTCTTGTTGTTCGATTCAGCAGACATTAGTATTCAGCAATATTCTATTAACAATTCTTTTCCTGATAAAGAAATGATAATCAGTGTTTATGATGCAATCTGCAATCAGGCAGGAATTGCAGTTGGAAGCAATTACAACAAAGAGATACCAATTAACACAGATTATATTTCTGCTTATGCTAAAAAAGAATTATCGAGAGGATTAATTTCTGCATCTCTAAAGTTTTTGCAGGATGAAGGTTATATAAAAGTGATTTCTGAGCTTGGCAAGAAAAATTATGTTAGATTTTTAATCTCACCTGAATCTCTGAAAAAATTTGTTAAAAGTCCTGGAGACCATTTCAAACAAGCACTTATTCTAACTTTGTTAAGAATCCACGGGGGAATGATTTTTAATAACAAAGTAGAAGTTTCTCTGCACGAACTTGCTGCTGAAACCAGTTTGACTGAAACAGAAATTGAAGAAATATTATTCTCACTTGATAACAGCGGTATTGCCGAGTATTTAAAACCACTCGATAAAGAAAGTATAATGTTAACAAAACCCAGAGCGGATACAACTCGTTTCAATATTAATTTTCTAAGATTAAACGATGCTTACTTTAATGCACAAAAAAAGTTAGATATGATTGTTGACTTTGCATATTCAAGAGAATGCCGATTTAAAGTTATTCTTGAATACTTTGGCGAGGATGTTACCGGTTATAAATGCGGCAAATGTGATAATTGTCTTTCAACTGAACAAATAACTGATAATACTTTTGAATACTTGCAGGAAATTATTTTAAAATCCATTTACGAATTCAAAGAAGGAATTTCAGAAAATAATCTTATAAATATTTTAACAGGTAAAACAAAATCGGAAAGACTTAAAGTCAATTCAGCTTTTGGTGTTTGTTCTACTTTTACAAAAAATGATTTACAGAGAATCATTCATAATCTTATTTCTTTTGGACAGCTTAAATCCTCTTTAGCAAAAGGACGAAAGTTACTATTAACTAACAATGGGAAAAAAATTCTTTCACAAAAAAATCTTATTCCTGCAGAAGAAGACAATTATGATTATGAAAAAGTTCTCGAGTTATATCATTTATTGAAAGAAGCACGTTCACAAGCAGCATTAAAATTCAATCAACCCAAATATCTTATTTGCAGCGATGAGTTGCTTCTAGCAGTAGCACAAAAATCTCCTGTTACAAAATACGAAATGCTTGCCATCAAGGGTTTTAATGAAAGAATGTTTAATAAAGTTGGAAATGAGTTTTTACAAATTATTTCTGATTTTAATAATGATAAAGAAGAACTATTTCCGCAAGAAAAAAACAACAAACAAGAAAGAACTTCTTCTTTGCCGCAAAATATTGCAGAGACAAATAATCTTGTAAAACAAGGTTACACATTACACGAGATTGCCGCTCTGCGAAATCTTTCTGAAGCTGTAGTATCTATGCAGGTGGAAAGTATAATTGCTGCTTTTCCGGCAACTGACATTTCCAAACTTGTTGAAACAACCACTTTCCTCAGCGTTAAAGAATGTTATGATTCCGGAATTAAACAATTAAAAGATATAAAAGAAAAAATTGGGAAGGATATTAGCTATCCAAAAATTAGAATTGCTCTTGCTAAAATTAAATCCGGGCAGATTTAGTTTTCAATTCTTCAATACGCTTGATTACTTTATCGAAAAATTCTCCCATCCGTTTTGGATCTTCCCGATAAAATCTTAAAGTACGTTTGTAAGTTGCCTCATCAGTATTATACTTCTTAAAAAGTTTTTCTCTGATAAGTTTCATTGAGTTGATATCACTGCCAGTTGAATCCTGTGCAATTATCATATCACAATAAAAAGGGATGAATTTTTCTTCTTTGATTATATCATCCTGTGGATATAAAAAATAAAGCAGTACTACAAAAAGGAAAGCTATAACCGGTAAAAAGATAAACCATTTCTTTTTGTTCATTGTATCTATTTCATCCTTTTACTGGCTTCAAATAAAATTTGTTTTTCTTTTTCTGTAAGATTCTGATAACCGCTTGCTGCAATCTTATCAAGAATCTTGTCGATTTGTTCCTGTGTTATTACTTCAGCCTGATTATCATTTATATCGTAAAACTTTGCTTCTTCAACTTCATCAGTTTTTCTTTTAAATGGATTTGTAAAAGTTGAATTGCTGAATGTAGAATTACTTGTATAATACGATTTCGATCTTCCTGATATTCCAAACATATCTTTTAACGAGACGTGAATACTGCTATCAAGAAGAATAAATAAAAATCCCACTATTACTCCACCAAGGTGTGCAAGATGTGCAACACCTGTATTTGCAGAATCTACAAGTAAAAATTCTGTAACAATCATAAATCCGATAAAATATTTTGCTTTTATCGGTATAAAGAAATAAAGGAAAATTAATCTGTTTGGAAACATTAACGCAAATGCGATCATAATTCCGTATACAGCACCGGATGCCCCAATTGTAGGAGCCATGCCTTCGTTAAGAAGAGGAGAAAGGAACGAATGTAATAAACCTCCGCCAATTCCACATAGTAAATAAAACAATAAAAATTTCTTTGAACCCCAGTTGTTTTCTATCTCGGCACCAAACATCCACAAAGCAAACATATTAAATAAAATATGCGAAAATCCACCGTGCAGAAACTGATAAGTAATTAATTGCCAAACTTCAAAATAACCGCTGCCAATTGGCATAAGTGCAAACCATCTTATAATAATACTTTCTGCAGGTACACCATCAAAGCTGATGTTCTGCATCAACATCATCAAAAAGAATACAGCACCATTAATAATTAAAAGGTTTTTTATAACCGGTGGAAAAAAGCTAAACCCGCCAAATCCACGTGGTCTATAATAATCTCTGTCGTATAAACTCATTTACTTTCCATATAAAACGAGCGGAGTAAATTATAACTCCGCTCTAAAAATTTATTAATCGTTTAATGCGGCAACACCGGGAAGCACTTTTCCTTCCAGAAATTCCAGTGAAGCACCGCCGCCGGTTGAAACATGTGATACTTTTGTTTCAAGACCTGCTTTCGCAATAGCTGCTGCAGAATCTCCGCCGCCCACAACTGTTACCGTACCATTAGACGTTGCATCGGCTAAAGTTGTTGCTATTGCAAATGTTCCTTTTGCAAAGTTATCCATTTCAAATACACCCATAGGACCATTCCATACAACTGTTTTTGATTTGCTGATTGCTTCGCCAAAAAGTTTTACTGTTTCAGGACCAATATCAAGTCCCATTTTATCAGAAGGAATACCATCCACTCTAACTATTGAAGAAGGTGAATCATTATTAAACTCTGATGCTATTACAACATCAACTGGTAATAAAAAGTTCAGCCCTTTAGTTTTAACTTTTTCCAATATTTCTTTTGCAAGTTCTATTTTTTCTTCTTCAAGAAGTGATTTACCAATTTCTAATCCCTGAGCTTTAAAGAAAGTGAAAGCCATTCCGCCGCCAATAATAAGCGTATCAACTTTATCAATAAGATTGTTAATAACATCAATCTTACCGGAAATTTTTGCACCGCCAAGAATTGCGCAATAAGGACGAGCAGGATTTCCAACTGCCTGTCCAAGATAATTCAATTCTTTTTTCATCAAGTAGCCAGCAACTGAAATCGAAATAAATTTCGTTACTCCTTCTGTTGAAGCATGGGCACGATGAGCACTTCCGAATGCATCATTAACATAAACATCACCAAGTTCTGCAATTTGTCTTGCAAATTCAGAATCATTTTTTTCTTCTTCTTCATGGAATCTCAAATTTTCAAGAAGCAGAACCTCACCATCTTTCATTCCGTTAACGATAGTTTTTACGTTTTCACCAACGCAGTCTGGAGCCATTTTTATTGCTCTGCCAAGTAAATCTCCAAGTTTATCTGCAACAGGTTTTAAGCTATACTTTGGATTTGGTCTTCCTTTTGGTCGGCCAAGATGACTCATTAAAATGGCTTTGCCTCCATCCGCAATTATTTTTTTAATTGTAGGCAGAGATTCAACAATTCTTTTGTCATCTGTAACATTAAGTTTTTCATCAAGCGGAACGTTAAAATCAACGCGAACCAGTACTCTTTTACCTTTAAGGTCTATGTTTTCAATTGTCTTTTTATTCATTTTATCTCCATAAATTATTCAATCTTAAATGTAAATTACTTAAAAGCCTATAAACTAAAAATGAAGAAATGACAGGGGGTGGATTTGAATGATAGAAAATAAAACCAGTAATACGATATTTAATTCAAAGATAGACTTTTAGTTTTACCGCTCGACATAAATGGGTAAGGCACAATAAATATTCTTGCTTCAGGAATGAAGCATTAACTTCGTTAACTAAAACAATATAACTACATTTTGCCTCGAAGCTTCGCTTCGAGTTACAAGTGTTACAATTATTTTAACAGAATCATTCCTTTGCTTTCTTTGTGGTTATTAGCTTGAAGTGTATAATAATATACTCCACTTGCTAAATTTTTATTGAAAGAAATTTTATGTAATCCTGCGCTTCTTACCTCATCAACAAGAGTATCAACTTCTTTTCCCAGCACATCATAAACTTTTAATATAACAAACGATTGTTTCTCCAGCTTAAAACTAATTATAGTTTGGTTATTAAATGGATTTGGATAATTCTGGTAAAGGATGAAATCATCGGGCTGAAACTTATCGTCGACATTTTGAGGAGCTCCTTGGTAAATAACCCTGAAAGCATCTGCAACTATAGTTCCTGTTCCCGAATCACTAACAGAAACTGAAATTACACCAGGAGAATAAAGATTTATATCACTAAGATAATTCCACTGTCCGCCATTAAGCCTTTGACTTTTTTGTAACCATATGCTTTGCCCGTCACCAGTTATGGTATATTTAGCATCAAATGCGTAGCTGTTGTTAGATGGCCACCATCCATAAACGGAATATTTACCATTCTGCAATTGTTCTGATGTAAAAACAGCCGGACCATTATTGCTTGTCTGTGTAGTTGTAATAAAATTATCACCAAAAAAGTAACTGCCGCTTGTGTCTGCACTCCACTGTGTAGTAATGTTTTTATTATCCATCACAAAATGTTTGGGATGATTAACATAAAGATATTCAGCGATGGAATAGACAAGTCTTTCACCAAGATATTTAAGATTATTATTTGAAACAAGAGAACCTGTAGAATAAAAATCATATGGGGTTTCATAAGTTAAAGCCATAACAGCTTCTCCCCAATTTGCCCATTGCCAGCCCTCGGGGAAAGTCATACTTAATGATGAAAAACTAAAATCACTTTGAACAAAGTAAGGATTATCCGAAATGTTAAGATTACAAAACATCATTTCTTTCTTGTAAAAAAGATTGGAAGTGGAAGCAGCAGTATGAATCCAGAATGTACAATAAGCAGCCGCCTGTGAATGTAAATTCTGAAAAACAGAAACAACTTTCTGCTGGTTAATCTGGGTCATTCTCTGTTTTAATATTTTCACTTCTTTTGTAGTTAATGAATCAACTTTGTTCCAGTTGGATTCTATATCAACTCCATCGTAGTTGGTTCTGCTTCTTCCGTAATAAACACCTTCGGGATTTGTAAAAGGAATACAATAAAAAATCATTTTCTTTCTGTATTCACTTATCACATCATTGTTGCTCAATAGTTTTTCTATTACTCCATCAAAATGCCATGAAGAAGGAGTTTCACCAGGATGTGTTCTTGCATGAATCCATATTCTCTTTTTTCCGCTGTCGGGGACAGTCATATCTGTTATTCTAATTTCCTGTATAGGAAAATTTCTTGTAGTAGTTCCTATTGTATCAACTTTAACAAATTCTGATTGCTTCCAGGTTGCTATTCTTTGTTGCAGGTATGAAAAATTGTACGGAATATAATATGCGACAAATACTGTGTCCTGCTCATATGTTTTCTGAAATACATTTGTGGCAGGACTTTCACTTGCAGAAAATCTTGTAAAGTTGACATTATCGTAAGAATAAACAGCTCTTTTAACATCACTTGTAGAAACAGTAACTTTAACAAAACGATTTTTTACTCCGGTCATTCTGAAATAAAACCATCGACCACCAATATCCTGTTTTGTTGTTACTGTAAAACTGATTGAATCGGTAGTTGTAACAGTGTTAATATTTCCGCTTTCAAAGTTGGCATCAAATCTTACCTGGGCAAATGTAGTTAATGATAAAATAAATATTGCTATTAGTGATTTCTTCATGGTCATTTATCTTTTTAATTATTATTTTAATTTAGTATTTGAAAAATGTTTTGATTTATTGATTCAAAAATAACCTAAATTTGTTACCGATATGAAAAAGAAATATAACAGCGATAATGTGGTTCGTTTTTTTATTGTAGTCATAGGATTACTTGCTATTGGATTTATCCTTAAAGAACTTCAACACATCTTTCTGCCGTTTGTTATTGCTTATTTCCTCTTTTTTCTTTTTCAACCATTAAATCACTTATTCAGAAAAATTAAATTCCCTGGTTTTGTAATTATAATTATCAATCTTACTATTGTGGGATTTATCACTTTTGGAATTGCACAGTTTCTTGTTGAGTCTTTCAGTCAATTTTCAAAAGATATTGATAGTTATTTTGGCAAGCTAAATACAATTGTCCGCAATGCTGCAGTAGCTATCGGTATTCGCGATCCTTACTTCAAATATTTTTCAATTCAAAAAGTTCTTACAAAACTTGATTATAAAGAACTTGCCGGGGGTGTTTTCTCATCTGCTTTTGATTTACTTGGAAGTGTTTTTCTTGTACTCTTTTTCTATATATTTATTTTCAGTGGTCATAATGGCATCTTTGATGCAATAAGAAGAA
>CAZQSR010000045.1:0-15552 GCA_964596145.1 uncultured Ignavibacteriaceae bacterium | reverse complement strand
GAAAAACCTTCTTCATCACTATTTAAAATATGAAAGTCTGAATTTAGCAGCAGCTCCATTTTTTCTTTTTCACTAACAAACCCGTGAAAAAAAACGCATTTGTTTAATACTTGCAATTTTTCAGCAAGATTTATTAACATTTCTTTTTGTTCACCTCTTCCAATAATGTGAAATTCAATATTTTTTATATTAAGATGGTTGTAAATGTGTGCATATGCTCTTATAATATCAGCAACGTTTTTTCGTTCAATTAACACCGAAATATGAACGGCTCTTTTAATGTTATCAGTTTTTATTTTTTGATAATTTAAAAATTCAGGATGAACCTCCACTACATTCTCGATTATTCCAAAGTTACCCTCTAGACCTGCTTTTTTCCAATAGTTCAATGATGCGGAAGAGTCAACGTTTATATATTCTGCATTTTTAAAAACAATCTTTTTTAACGGGAACAAAGGTATTTGAGTTTTTCTGGTTTCGCCTCTCAAATACTTGATGTCAGGAGTGGAGTGCTCGGTAATTACATATTTTATCCCTTTTAGGAATTTTAGTGCTAACGCAACATAACCAGCTCTATCGACGACATTAACATGAATTAAATCTGCTTTGCCCCAATTTTTTCTTATGTGTTTTAAACCAATTAAATATGATTTAATATATCTTATGTTGTAGAAAAGTTTTTTAATTATACCAGAACCGACAGGTTTAAAATAAATTCTAACAGTATAAATATAATTTTCTTCTGTGTACTCTAAATCATAGTTTTTATCTCGCATTGATTCATCCATCCGAACATAAAGCACGGCAACATCACATTTTTCTGAAACAGCTTCAGCTTTTCTTTTGACAAACATCCCCAATACTTTATCTGCGCGACTTGGATACCAGCTTGCCAGAAATAAAACTCTAAATCTTAAATCCTTCATTTTCTCTATATTAATTTTCTGATTATCTCAATTCAAAAATAAAATATAATCCGAAAACTTCTGTTTAGATTTTTAATAATTTATATTGTTAGTACCCAATGCAATAGTATAAAAAGAATCAGAATTATTTTTAATTTAGTATGTAAAAAGTAAATGATTATGAAAAAAGCATTAATAATTGGTATTACAGGACAGGACGGCTCATACTTAACACAGCTTCTTTTAAGCAAAGGATACCAGGTTTATGGAACATCACGCGATGCTGATACTGCTATGTTTAGTGGATTAAAGAGACTTGGTTTATATGATAAAGTAAAATTATTTTCAATGTCACTTATCGATTTTAGAAGTGTAATGCAAACAATTTTGCAAATTGAACCTGATGAAATCTATAATCTTGCCGGGCAATCATCTGTTGGATTATCATTTTTACAGCCAGTAGAAACACTTGAAAGTATAAGCATAGGCACATTAAATATTCTTGAAGTTTTAAGATTTCATAAACTTCCTACAAAGTTTTATAATGCAAGTTCAAGCGAGTGTTTTGGTGATACAAACGGCGAACCAGCAAATGAAACAACGCCCTTCAGACCAAGAAGTCCTTACGCTGTTGCTAAATCAGCGGCTTTCTGGCAGGTTGCAAATTACAGGGAGGCGTATAATCTTTTTGCATGCTCGGGAATATTATTCAATCACGAATCTCCTTTAAGACCGAAAAGGTTTGTTACAAAAAAAATAATTGAGACAGCGTGCAAAATATTTATTGGAGAAGAAAAAATTCTGAATCTTGGTAATATCACTATTAAAAGAGACTGGGGGTGGGCTCCGGAATATGTTAATGCAATGTTTTCAATTCTGCAGCAAAACCAACCGGATGATTTTGTTATTGCTACGGGAAAAAGCACTTCACTTGAAGAATTTGTTGAAAAAACTTTTTCCTTTCTTAAACTCGATTATAAAAATTACATTCAGTGTGATAACAACTTAATTCGTCCGACAGATATTTCAATCAGCGTAGGAAATCCTTATAAAGCTAATGCAACTTTAAAATGGAAAGCATCTTATTGTGTTGATGATGTGATTAGGATGATGCTTGAGGATGAGTTAATGCAACGTAATCTTAAACTTCCTTAAAGGAATTATGGGAATTGTTGTTCAGAAAAGTGCAAAAACTCTTTTAGTTACTTATCTTGGTTTTGCATTAGGACTTATAAATACACTTTGGCTTTTCCCGCTCGCATTAACTGAAGAGCAAATAGGATTGACAAGACTGCTTCTGAATGTCTCTTTTTTATTTGCCTCGTTCGCAGCTCTTGGTGCCCCGCAGGTTCCTAACAGATTTTTCCCTTATTTCAATAATCCAGCAAAAAAGCATTATGGCTTTTTCGCTTTTCTTCTAACCATGGGAGCTGTGGGTTTTTCAATATTTTTAATCTTATTCCTTTCCTTTAAGAATACTGTTTTTTCTATTTATGCAGATAAAGCAAGTTTACTCACAGAATATTTTTATCATCTGATTCCTTTTACTTTTTTTGCGTTGTTCATTAATATCATTGAATCATATAATACTATTCAGTTAAATCCTGTTGTTCCAAGTTTTTTAAGAGAGTTCTTAGTACGGTTTTTGCTTACTGTCGGAGTTGTCTTTTTCTTTTATAATTTAATTTCGTTTAATTCATTCATCAACTTTATGATAGCCTTTTATGGTGTGTCGTTAATTATTCTCATTATTTATACGAAACAAAAAGGATATCTATTTCTTAGTTCGGGTAAGGAGATAGTTAAATCAGATAAGTTTAAAGAAATTATAGTGTATTGTAGTTTTATGCTTGTAGCAAATATAAGCGGAAGCATTATCCAGAATATTGACGGATTGGTTTTAAGTGCTTACTCCGGATTAAAAAATACAGGTATATATTCTATTGCATTTTTTATTGCCACAGTAATCGAAGCACCCAGAAGATCAATGTCGCAGGTTGTTGTTCCGCTTGTCTCCAATGCTAATAAAGAAAATGACATGGTAATGCTTAAAACTCTTTATAAAAAATCATCTATAAATCAACTAGTAATTGGAGGACTATTATTCCTGATAATCTGGTGCAATATTGATAGTATCTTTAAACTAATTCCAAACGGACATATTTATGCGGCGGGAAAGTGGGTGGTGTTTTATCTGGGTTTAAGTAAAATTTTTGATATGGCAATGGGTATAAATGCTGAAATAGTTGGAACTTCTAAGTATTATAAATTCGATATAATTTTTTATACATCACTTGGTTTTTTGGCAATAGCAACAAATTTGTTATTTATACCAAAGTATGGTTTAGTTGGGGCTGCATTTGCAGGAGCTTTATCAGTTTTTATTTACAATGTGGCTAGATTTATTTTTCTTTTAGTGGTAATGAAAATTCAACCGTTTAGTATAAATACTCTGAAAGTGCTGGTTATCTGGACGTTGTTTTTAATTACCGATTTTTATTTGAAAACTGATTTACACTTTATTATTGATGCGATAGTAAGAACTTCATTTATTTCATTAATATTCTTCTTCTTAATTTATAAACTGACTGTCTCAGAAGATATTAATAAAATAGCAGATAAATATATTTCACTATTAAAGAACAGAGCTTAGCCATAGTAATGAGTTACAAATTAGTAAAAGTTACAACTTATTATAAAGATTATCTACAAAGATATTATTCGCAACATCCTTCAATAATTTCATTAAGCTACGATGAACAACATAAACATCTTATGTCCCAGGCATATGGGTGGTCAGATTATTATGCAAAACATTTAAGAACACTTGGTGTTGACGCTTATGAAATCGTTGCAAATGCAGAACCAATGCAAAAAAAATGGGCAGAAGAAAATAAGTTGCAAATAAATGCAAATGAAATTGTTCTTGAACAAATTAAAAAATTCAAACCAGATGTTGTTTTTATGCAGGATAGTACTGCGTTTAATGGTAACTGGGTAAAATATTTAAAGGAAAATGTTTCTTCGATTAAAATAGTAATAGGTTGGTGTTGTTCTCCTTTTAGTAAAATTAATATGGATAACAGTAAAGCATTTGATTTTATGTTTGTCTGTTCTAAAAAATTTTACGAGGAATTCCGTCAGCTTGGCATGGAGGCGTATGAATTACATCATGCCTTTGAGTCATCTCTTCTTCCCAGGATTAAAGAAAACAATAACTTCCCTATAACTAATTTTATTTTTATTGGTTCTCTAATACCTGGTTCCGGTTTTCATGATTTAAGAAAACAGGTGATTGAATACATAATTGATTCTGGTATTGAATATGAACTTTATGCTAACATTACATACATAAAACCAATTGACCTTGCCGGACGAAAACTGGCTTATCTTTTAAGCAAAGTTTTGAAAGCATTTAATCTTAATGAAATTGCACTAAAAATTCCAAAGATTGGCAAAGTATATTCATTAAAAGAAATGCCGCAAAACTTACCCGGAGTAAAGAGCTTAATAAAAAAAGCAAAACCTCCTCTATATGCATTGGATATGTTTAAAGCTTTGCACAAAGCGAAAATCGCTTTTAATCTTCATGGACAAATTGCAGGAGATTACGCGGCTAATGTACGAATGTTTGAAATAACGGGTGTTGGCAGTTGTCTGCTTACAGATTGGAAAAAAAATATTACAGAATTATTTGAACCTGATAAAGAAATAATTACTTATAATTCAGCACAGGAATGTACTGAAAAAATAAAATGGCTTTTAGATCATCCGTCTCAATTGACTGAAATTTCAAAGGCAGGTCAACAAAGAACATTAAACACACACAATTATTATTTAAGAGCAAGTCTGCTAAATGAAATCATCGTCAAAAAACTAGGAAACATTTCGCACTAGGTATAAAGTTTTTACCTTTAAAATTTGCTCAAATTTTCGATTATTATTATAAGCAGATTAACTTCTTTATAGCATATAATGCATAATTGCTTTATCTTTTAAGTGAAAAATAAAATTTATTGAACATTCAATTGTCAGCTTCTAAAAAACTTGAAAATCTTTTTTCCGGATTTCCTGATGTTCTTTTACTTCAGAACAAGGAAGGAATTTTTACCGAAACCCTGACTTCGGATAATGATGTTTTACCTATTCCACCAGTTAAATTTATTGGAAAAACTTTTTTCAAACTATTTCCCGAATCGTTTGCTTCTTTGGCAGAAAAACAAAGGTTGTTGGCAATTGAAACTCAAACTGTAAAGACAATTGAGTTTTCGGCAAAAAAGGAAAATAAAAAACATTTTTATGAAGTTCGCTTAATCCCCAAGGAAGATTTTCTGCTGGTTGCAATAAGGGATATTACTTTTATTAAACAGACCGAGCATACATTAAAAAATCTTGAAAAAAAATACAATGCTCTTTTAACTGAATACGAACAGCTTAAACAGCAAGACGCATCTAATAAACAGATGCTGGATAAGGAAAAAGAAAATTTGCGTCAACGGGTTGAACAGACCGAAGATATAGATCATAACTTGCGAACTTTTATGAACGGAGTTCTTGGTTTTGCTGATATTCTTAGGGAAGAATCAAAAGAGCTTTCAAATCAGAGTTATTATCTTTTTGCGGATACAATTTTTAAAAACGGACAAAAACTTTTATCGTTAATTGATTTAAACCTTGCGAGTGATTCAGGCTCCGGGAAACTTGAACTCGATATTAAACCATGCTCAACCTCAGAACTTATTCCAAACATAATTGAAAAGTTTAAGGAAGAAGCAAGCAAAAAAAATATAAAATTAAATTTTTCAGACAGAGCAAAATACCGCGTAATGGCTGATGAATCCAGGTTAACGGAAGTTATAAGTAATCTTGTAGATAATGCCATTAAACATTCTAATGCTTCAGCGGTATTAATTGAAAGCGGATACGATATAAACAGAGAAATGGCGGTAATTCGCATTAAAGATACCGGCGATGGTATTGATGAAAGTCTGCTTCCTCATCTTTTTAATCCATTTAAACAAAATGATAAACAATCATCTCCCTTTTTAATTAGCGGACTTGGATTATCCATTGCAAAAAGATTAGTTGAGCTAATGCATGGACAAATTGAATTGACATCCGCACAGGGAAAAGGTTTAACGGTCACAGTGTATCTTCCTGTATCTGATAAAACGGAAGAAGGGATTACAGTTCGAGATACAATTTTCTTTGCAAGCTCAAACGAAATAGTTTTCTTAAGCAAACTTCAACCTTATCTGCTTATAGTGGAAGATGACACTACGAGCAGAAGGATGCTTGAAATTACTCTTGGAAAAGTTGCTAAGTTAAACTTAGCAAAAGATGGAGAAGAAGCACTGCAATTAATTCAATCGAAATATGAAGTTGGACAAAGATATGATTTAATACTGCTCGATATCGGGCTGCCTCCACCATGGGATGGATTAAAATTGAGAGAAGAAATTATCTCAAGGTTTGAAGATTATTCTACAATTCCTTTTATTGCTCAAACAGCTTTTGCTTTAAAAGAAGATAAGAATAGAATTCTTAAAGCCGGTTTTAATGGTTACATTGCCAAACCAATTGATAGAAGAGATTTAATCAAAAATATAGCTCAACTTCTTAAAGACTCTAATATTTGAAAAAGTTAGTTCTCTTCAGTAACATTTTTTACAGATTTTTTCTTTTCTGAGAAGTAGCTGTAGATAGCTGGTATAACGAACAATGTTAAAATAGTTGAAAAAATTAAACCGCTTATTACAACAATTCCCATAGAGACTCGACTTTCGGAACCCGCACCAAGCGCCAAAGCAATTGGTAGTGTGCCAAGAATTGTTGACAGACTGGTCATAAGAATTGGTCTGAAACGTAACACTGCGGCTTCTTTTACCGCATCAACTATATTTAATCCTTCAGCTTTTTGCTGATTCGCAAATTCAACAATGAGAATACCGTTTTTAGTTACAAGTCCAATCAACATAATTAAACCAATGTTACTAAAGATGTTCAATGTCTGGTTAAAATACCATAATGACAATAAAGCTCCTGTAACAGCAAGGGGCACTGTAAACATAATTATGAATGGATCTCTAAAACTTTCAAACTGTGCTGCCAGAATAAGGTAAATCATAATTAATGCTAACAAAAACGTGTAAAGTAAACTTGAAGAACTTTCTACAAAATCTTTTGAAACTCCGCTAAGAGAAGTAGAAAAAGATTTATCAAGAACATTATCTGCAATTCGATCCATTTCTTTAATTCCATCTCCAATAGTGTATCCCGGGGAAAGACTTGCAGAAATTGTTGCGGCGACATACCGGTTAAATCTGAAAAGCTGAGGTGGATTACTCTGTTCAACAATTGTTACAAAATTATCTAACTGAATTAGTTGACCATTTTTAGATTTAACAAACAGAGAACTTAAATCGGTAGGAGTATTTCTATCCTGCTTCTGAACCTGCCCAATTACCGAGTATTGTTTTCCATTTAAAATAAAATAACCATAACGCTGTCCACTAAAAGTAAGTTGAATTGTTTGTGCAATATCAGCTACAGATAAACCAAGCTCGCGAACTTTGTTACGGTTAATTTCAATTGCCAGCTCAGGTTTGTTGAATTTAAGATTTACATCAACTTGCTTGAAGATAGCACTTTTTCTTGCTTCTTCTAAAAATTTAGGAATAACCTGTTTTAGTTTATCGAGAGTAGGTGCTTGCAGCACATATTGAATAGGCAAACTTCCACCTCGGGAAGTTCCGATTGTTTGTTCCTGTATGACAAAAGTTCTTCCGTCTGTAAATCTATTTACAAGACCGGTTAATTCTTCTGCAATTTGTTGTTGACTTCTTTTTCGTTTATCGGGTTCAGTTAACATAAGACGGATAAAACCTGTATTCACAGCAGAACTACCTCCGCCAAGAGCAACACCAACTATTGATGCTTCTCTTTCCGGAACGGCATCAGACACAGTCTCAACAAGTTTATCCATAAAGCGGTTTGTAAAATTATACGATGCTCCTTCGCTAGTGGTAGTTTGTACTCTTATTGCAGAACGGTCCTCAATTGGTGCAAGTTCTGATTGTAAGATTGGAAATATTAAAGCAATCAACAGAATTGAAACAGCCATTATTAAAAATGCTATCCAGCGATGATTCATAAATTTGTTTAGAACAATTCTATAACCTTTCATTAAATTTTCAAAGAAAGGTTCTGTTGCCAGATAAAATTTACTGTGTCTGGATTTTTGTTTAATAATTTTTGTGCTTATCATTGGTGTAAGCGTTAGAGCAACAAAAGCCGAAATAATAACCGAACCTGAAATAACAATTCCAAATTCTCTGAAAAGCCGACCGGTTAAACCTTGCAAAAAAATGATAGGAAGAAAAACAGCTGCAAGTACAACTGTTGTTGAAATAATTGCAAAAAAGATTTCAGCTGCACCTTTCGTTCCTGCTTCAACTGGTTCCATTCCATTTTCAATTTTTTTATAAATATTTTCGAGCACAACTATAGCATCATCAACAACCAGCCCAATAGCAAGAACAATTCCTAAAAGAGTTAGAACATTAATTGTGAAACCTGCAAGGTACATTATGAAAAATGATCCTATTAAAGAAATAGGAATAGCAAGAATTGGAATTAAGGTTGTTCGCCAGTCTCGTAAAAACAAAAAGATAATTATTATAACAAGTATAAAAGCAATAAGAATTGTTTCTTTAACTTCGCTAATAGAGTTTCGAATATGTCTTGTCATATCAAAACCAATACTTGCTTTTACATCTTTAGGTATATCTTTTTTTATTTGTTCAAGTCTTTTATAACATTCATCGACAATCTGAATATGATTAGAACCCGGTTGAGGAATTAATACAATCCCCACCATAGGAATTCCATCCTGTTTAAGAATAGAATATTCATTCTCTGCACCAAGCTGTGCAAAACCGATATCACTTAGCTTTACAAGCGTTCCGTTGTTTTCTTTTATAATTAAATTGTTAAATTCTTCTTCGGAAGAAATTTTGCCTTTAGTGCGGACAGTAAGTTCTGTATTGTTTCCTTCTATTTTGCCGGAAGGAAGTTCAATGTTTTCGCTATTTAATGCTGTTCGTATTTCCTGTGGAGAAATTTTATATGCAGCAAGTTTTTTAGGATCTAGCCAAAGCCGCATTGAATATCTTTTTTCCCCCCAGATTTGAACTGCGCTTACACCGGGAATGGTTTGCAATCTTTCTTTAAAAACATTATTTGCTATTTCAGAAATCTGAAGCAGATTTTTTACATTACTTTGCAAAGCAATATAAATAATTGGACTTGCATCTGCATCTGCCTTGGTTACGGTTGGTGGATCGGTATCGGGCGGAAGTTGAGATATTATTCTTGATACTCGGTCACGAACATCGTTTGCAGCCGCTTCCATATCGGTATCAACATTAAACTCAACTGTTATATTGCTTCTGCCATCACGACTAACAGATGTAATTGAACGAATGCCCGCAATGCCGTTAATTGATTCTTCTAAAATTTCTGTTATTTGGGTTTCAATTACATCGGCATTTGCTCCAATGTAAGAAACGCTTACTGTAATTATCGGAGGATCAATGCTTGGAAATTCCCGCACACCAAGGTATGTGTAACCAATTACTCCAAATAAAACAATAATTATGGAAAGAACTATTGCAAGAACAGGACGCCTGATGCTGATTGAAGATAAACTCATTTTAAATTCCTGCTCTAATTAGATTGAACAATTTTTACTTTTGATTTCGGTCTTAATTGAAGAATTCCCGAAGTGATTATAGTATCACCTTTTCGTAATCCCTGGATAATTTGAACTTCATCTTCACTTCTTAAACCGCTTTCAACCTTTACCTGTGTTGCAATGCCGTTTTTATAAAGGAATACTTTTTCTCCCGTTATATCGGGAACGAGAGCCTGGCTGGGAATGGTAATTGCATCTTGCAGATTTTCAAGATTGATATTTATTTCTACAAATGAACCGGGGATAAGTTCATTGCGTGGATTTAAACAGGTCGCTCTTATCTGAAGTGTTCTGGTTGATTCATCTATTTTAGGTTCGATAGCGTAAATTCTTGCATTATATATTTTCCCTGTTGATGATACTTTGAACGAAATATTTTCACCGGCTTTAATCTGTCCGGAATATTTTTGCGGAATTGAAAAATCTATCTTAACAGGGTTGTTGTTCTGAATGGAAGCTATTTTTGTTGAAGGAGTAATATAACTTCCTTCACTGATGTATCTTAAACCAATAATTCCGTTAAACGGAGCGATAATTTCTGTTTTATCAATTTGAGCTTTAATTGCTTCAATTTCTGCAATAAGTGAATTCAACTCGTTAAGGGCAGTATCATAAAGCTCCTGGCTTGTACCATTTTTTTCGAGCAATTTTTTTTGTCTGAATTCTTTATCCGCAGCAAGCTGACGTTTTAACTCGGTCTTTTTTAACTGTGCTTGTAAATCGGCGTCGTTTATTTTTACAAGCAGGGTGCCCTTTTTTACAAAAGTTCCTTCAGAAAAATTAATTTTCACAACCTTGCCGGAGATTTCACTTTTTAATTCAACTTCTTCATTGCTTAAAATTGTGCCTATTGTCTGAATATTTTTTTCAAGTGGACGCGGAGAAATTACCTGTATGTTAACAGGGATAGTTCTTCCTGCCATTCTGGGGGCTTCGGTGGTGTTCTTTTCTTCTCCACCGTTTGTAAAAATTCTTTTAACAACCAGCACAAGAATAATTATTAATATTATTGTTAAACTGATTTGTAATATAGTTTTGCTTTTCATTTTTTCTTCTCGCTTAACAGGAAACGATTTTAATTCTTTAAGTAAAAATAAACATTCCTTAAAAAGTATTTAGTATAAAACGAAGTAATTTATGTTTTGCTAGTTTCAGCTTTGAGATTAGTTAAATAAAAAAGAATTAGATATTTTTCTCACAAAAATTGTAAAGATTTTTATGTCAAAATTTTATTTGTTGTTTTTATTGCTTATTTATTCTTTCAATGGAGTTTCTCAAATATTACCGTTACCACCGCGTCCTGCAAACGCTCCTTCGGGTTCGGCATTTATTCAAATGATCTGGAGTCTTACTCGCGAAGAAAGAGAAGAAGTAATTTATTCGCAGGTTATTAGCGGCAATGTGCCTGATTTTATGCGACAGCTTGTCCCTGTAAATACTATTGTAAACATTAACGGCACTATTCACACTGCAACTTACTTTACAGTATGCGACTACTTTGCTGTAGGTTCTGATAATGATTATTTTCTAACTCCAATGACACCGTTGCTTGCACAAAGAATTGCAAATACATTAAACTGCACACTGCCCACAAAAAGAATGGTAGATACAATTTATAAAAACGCTCCATGCAAATTACGTCCACAGCCAATTCCCCCAACTCCGCAAATGATAACTGTTCCGGTTTTTGCACAGCACAACGATTCGGTGAAAAGCATTCGCCTTCCTGTAATAAATCAATATCCGCTTGGCACTCTTGTTGGCGGCGATAAAAAAGATGTAATTATCTCCAATAAAATTTATTATAATCTTAACCCCAATGTTCCTAAACCTGTAGTAATTTACGGATGGCATCAATTAAACGGAACACCTATTCAACCGGTTTATAATGGCCACGAAGAAACTTATGCCGATTATAGTCATGGAATACGTTTTATAAAAGACACAATGATAGTTGATGGAATTCCTAAAAAGATTTCTACTGTTCTGGCAGACTCAAATCTTTGTTCAATTATTAGCGATGAAGGAGTAATTCTTACACCAAGGTACAATCTTGCCGGAGTCACTACACCAGTCCCTAAAACCTTTGGGATATTACGAAAAAATAATACAAGCATTAAAGTAGTTGTCGCATCACTGGCGGGGACTACATACAAAGCATACTATGGGTTAAATGGAACAACTTTTAATGATTCCACCCAGCTTTTTAGCGACAGCTTAGTTGTAAATGGTTTGCTTAGCGACACCTGTTACTACTTTTTTTTGAGAGCATTTGATTCAAGAGGCATGTCTTCGCCGTCAGAGGTTCTTGCAGCAGTAACTAATAATAGCAGTTCATCGGTATTAATTGTAAACGGATTTGATAGGGCTACAACAACTAACACAAAAAATTTTATTCGCCAGCATGCAAGTACATTCAGGTTAATGAAGTGGATTTACGATTCCGCAACAAATGAAGCCGTGGTAACGGGTTTGGTATCAATCAATAATTACTTGCTTGCGGATTATATTCTTGGAGATGAAAGTACGGCGGATGAAACATTTAGCTCAACCGAGCAGGATACAATAAAAAATTTTTTGCGTAATGGGGGAAGACTTTTTGTTTCAGGTTCTGAAATTGCATGGGATCTTGATTTGAAAGGAACAACAACTGATAAAGAATTCATTACTCAGTTCTTAAAAACACAATATGTAAATGATTCACCTGCGGGAGCTGTGGGAGTGTATTATGGTGTTTCTCCTAAACCAGGCACAAGATATGAATCAATGAATCCATTCAACTTTGATAATGGAAATTACGGAACGTATAACGTTAAATATCCTGATGTTATAAAAGGAGTAAATGGAGGAGCGAATCAATTATATTATACTGGTTTTTCTTCCGATACCTGTGCGGCAGTTTTGTATAAAGGAATTTTTCCTGGAGGAACAAAAGAAGGAATGGTTTTGCTTCTTGGTTTCCCTTTTGAAACCATTTATGATGCATCTAAAAGGTACGAGCTGATTTATAAAACTGGATTTTTTTCTGCTTCTGGATTTTCATCTGACGAATCAAGTATAAGTGAATATAGGCTCTATCAAAACTTTCCTAATCCATTTAATCCACAAACACAAATTCAATATTCACTTAAAGAAAAACAATTCGTAACAATTAAAGTTGTCGATATACTTGGAAAAGAAGTATCAGTTTTGGTTAACGAAGAAAAGCCCGCAGGCAAATACTCGATAGAATTTAATTCAAAAGACTTAAGCAGTGGAATTTATTTTTATCAGTTAGTTGTAGATAATTTTACTCAGACAAAGAAAATGATTCTGTTAAAATAATCAGCCGCCCGTTAGTTAAAGCGGCTGAAAACATTAAACTACTTTTTTAGTAAGAACTGCATATTTAATTTAATTGTAACATCTTTACCAACTACAAGTCCGCCGGCTTCAATTGTTTTATTCCATTTAAGATTATAGTCAAAGCGATTTATTTTGGTTTGAGCATACCATCCCATTTTGGTATTTCCCCATGGATCGGTCACTGTGCCATTATATTTTGCATCGAGTGTAATTGTTTTAGTAACGTCTCTTATTGTAAGGTCACCTGTTATTTTGTAATTGTTTTTACCGCTCTTTTTAACGGACTTGCTTACAAACTTCATCTCGTGAAATTTTTCCGAGTTAAAAAAATCATCACTTCTTAAATGTCCATCACGGTCGTTGTTATCTGTAAAGATACTTGCTGTCTTTATGTTTGCTTCAACCTTTTCAAGTTCACCTTTAGCGTTTGTACTTGCAGTAGCATCAAAATCTTTAAAGTGTCCTTCAACATCAGTTATAACCAGATGCGAAACTGAAAATCCAACTTTTGAATGTGATTTATCAGCAATCCATGTTTGAGTTTGTGCGAAGCTATTTAATGCAATAAAAGCAGCAGCAAAAGTTAAATACATTATTTTTTTCATTTTTTTCTCCTTTATTATTTATTTGTTAAAATCCATATTTAAATCAAAAAGCATTATTTGGGATTTAGAATTTGCAATGATTTCAATTTTATCTTTCTTAACCACGCTAATAGCATCTCCTTCTTGTAAAGAATTATTATTAACCGATACATTACCATTAACAAGGTGAAGATATAGACCTCTTCCATTTTTTAATTCATAAGTTAATTTTTTTTCTTCGGATAAATCGGCAAGAAACAAATTAACATCCTGATTAATAAAAATTTTTCCAGTATATTTTTCTCCAGATGCAACAAGCTGGAAATTGTTGAGTCGTTCATTTGGATTAAAGAAATACTGCTCATATGCTGGTTCTAAATCAAGTATGGATGGAACAATCCAGATCTGGAAAAGATGTACTTCCTCATTGTTTGAATTATTAAATTCAGAATGATAAACGCCTTTACCCGCAGTCATTTTTTGAAATTCTCCAGCTTGAATTACAGAAGAATTCCCCATGCTATCTTTATGTTGAAGAGAACCTTTTATTACATAAGTAATAATTTCCATATTGTCATGTGGATGTTTTCCAAAACCACCGGATGGAGCAACAAAGTCTTCATTAATAACTCGTAGAGGTCCAAAATTTATCATTTCTTCATTAAAAAAATTTCCAAATGAAAAAGAGTGATAACTGTTTAACCAGCCTATACGTGTTTTGCCACGCTTACTATTTGGGATAATTTTAATCACGGAAAATCCTGTTAATATTTGTAAATCTTAAAAAACCGAAAAATAATTTTTTCCGGGGTCTTTTATAATTCGTTATTAAATTAATTAATATAATAACAGGGAGGGAGTATTTTAAGTTCCAATATTTTGAACTTAAAATAATTTATTTTTCCTGGATGGATGTTCCAAGCTTTTTGAGTAATCTTGAGAGTTCTTCCTGTTCTTTTTCACTAAGAACCGATGCGGTTTTTACTACAAAATCGGCATGCTGCTTAAAAATTGATTCAATTAGTTTTTTCCCTTTTTCTGTAAGATGAATAATAATTGCTCTTCTATCGACACGACTGAATTCTCTTTCAACAAGATTTTCTTTTTCAAGGTTATCAATCACCAGAGTCATATTTCCACCTGAAACAAGCTGCTTGGAACTTAAGTCGCCTATTTTCATGGAACCAAGATGGAATAGACACTCCAGAACAGAAAATTGAGGTTCTGTTAGACCAAAAGAGCGAATATTTTCATACGTCTTTTTGCTAAAAGTTGAATGTGCGCGAGCGAGTTTTACCCACATTGAAAGAGCTGAATCAATTTTTTTGCCATATTTCTTAGTTGTTTTCATTAGATTGAAAATCCTTATTTAATTTAATGTTAAAATAATTAAACTTCAAATAATAGTCAATTAGTATTTTATTCATTATGGAAATAGAGCTGGCGTTCAGAAGAGATACTATTTAAAACAGAAAGAGTCTCAAGTAAATTTACAGGAGACTCTTTTCTGATTTTTTACCGTTGCCCTCTACGGAAAATTATTTGAGCAGCATCATCTTCTTTGTAACCACGTAATCGGGTTGCCCGGGAGTTGATGCAATAAATCTATAGAAGTAAACTCCGCTTGCAACTCGGCTGTTGTAATCATCATCACCATTCCATTTTACAGAATAGTTGCCGACTGAAAGCTCACCATTAGCAAGTGTTTTTATTAATTTTCCAATGCTGTTGTAAATATAAATCTTTACATTTGCAGCTCGCGGAACAGAAAATTTAATCTCAGTGGATGGGTTAAATGGATTTGGATAATTCTGACTTATACTGAAACTTTTTGGCGTTTCAATATCATCCATTTTAACACCGGTCATTAAACTTAATGCGCCTCTTAAAATTGCAGCTGCATATTTTGTGTTATGAATTCCAAGACTCCAGTCATTCTTCACACAGTAGTAAGTATGAATAG
>CAZQSR010000044.1:0-16088 GCA_964596145.1 uncultured Ignavibacteriaceae bacterium | reverse complement strand
GAAATTTACACCCATGTAAGTCAAAATGGTTTACAGAAAATAAAAAGTCCGTTTGATGATTTGTAAATTTATAGAAATGATTTACCTTTGGGTATAACCAAAACAAAACTACGGTTATACAACCAGAATAGGGTGTATAACCCCACTTTTGTGGCGGTTATAAGTAAGTTAGGGGCAAGTGTAAAAAGACAACCGTACATTGACAGACAGATTAGAAAATTGAAAAATAAAATTGATAAAATAATAGCATTGATTGAAAGATACTGCAAGAAAAAATTAGTTTTTGCCCGCCCGCTTCTGCCCTTCGGGACAGTTGGGGAAGCCCACGCACATTGCACACATTTGCAAATCGCACAACCCGACCCACAAACCGAAATTTGCAAAAGAGTGCAATTTTTGCCAACTCTCCTGCTTCGAATTAACTTTACTGCTAAATATTAAGCTATGCACTTCTATTATATTGACGAAACAGGCTGCAATGGCAGAGATTTAACTCAGACACAACAACCAATATTTGTTTCTGGTGGAATAATATTAAGAGATGAAGGTTGGAACAAAACTCATAGTGAATTCAAAAAAATAATTGCTCGATATTTTGACAACCGAGTACCTTCAAATTTTGAATTTCACACGCAAGATTTATTTTCTCCAAATGGTACGGGACATTTTGAAGGACATACAAGAGAAAAAAGAAATCAATTGATAAATGATATTTTAGACCTTGTTGCTGAAAGGAAACATCAGTATTACTTTTTTGGAATTGATAAGGCGAAATTAAACGCATACGATACAACACAAGTTCGAGACCGTGAATATTTCGATTTGAAAACTCCTTATTTGATTGCATACGATTATTTGATTACTGCTTATGAAAGCTATACAAAGGATAAACTCGGTCAAAGTGCAAGAGCATTAGTGATTATTGATGAAAAAGATTGCTTTATTGAAGAAATTGAAACTATTACTCGCTACCGTAGATTCGAGGGATTAAAGAATAAGCGTATCAAATGGATTGTTGAATTTAGTTATGCAGTTGATTCTGAAAAAAATACTATGATTCAGATTTCAGATTTGCTTTTGTTTTTAACTCGTAAATTTCTTGAAATAGAAAATGGTTATAAAAATGGATTGTCCGCTGATGTAAAGAATATTTTCAGAGAGTTTTACCGAAAAGTTAATGACCGTTTGATATATAAAAGAGTTCAAAAAGAAGAAGGGCGAAATTCGGAATACTATAATACTTTTATAGAAAATATTAGTAGTTTACCAACAGTTCGTTGGAGTTCAAAAACATATTGATTATTAGATAAATGAATATAGCCCAAATAGAAGAAAATCTGCAAACCTTGATAAAGTCTTTCACAAAAGAGACTTTTATTTTTGATTTGCTTTTAGCTTATGGTTCGCCAAAGGCTTCAATTAGCCGTTTGCAGAATGGTAATTTAAACCTTTCGAAAATTGATGGAGAAATTTCGTGGAAGAAAAAAGTATTTTTCAAACCTGTTGAAAATGCCGATTTACACAATGAAGTAACGGAACTTGCAAAGCAACTAAAACACGAACAGCGTTTTGCAATAGTTACCGATTATAAAACACTTTTAGCGATTGATACCAAAACACAGGATAAACTTGACATTGAACTGAACGAATTACCAAAACATTTTGATTTCTTTTTGCCTTGGGCTGGCATGGAAAAAGCACAACACGCCAACGAAAACCCTGCCGATGTAAAAGCAGCTGGAAAAATGGCGAAACTCTTTGACGAAATTAAAAAGGATAATCCTGATAATTCGCCTGAGTTCATTCACGGAATGAATGTTTTTCTTTCTCGTTTATTGTTTTGCTTCTTCGCAGAGGACACCAACATTTTCAAAGACGGACAATTTACAAACGCCATTGATTCGCATACACAAAACGATGGTAGCGACTTACATTCCTATTTAAACAAATTTTTTGAAGTACTAAATACACCCGAAAAAGAAAGAAAAGATTTAGCTGCATATTTACAAGCATTCCCCTATGTAAATGGCGGATTGTTCCGCCCACCGTTTCAAACACCAAATTTCTCACGCAGAAGCCGTCAAGCGATTATTGATAGCGGAACATTGCAATGGAAAGAAATAAACCCCGATATTTTCGGTTCAATGTTTCAAGCGGTTGTTTCGGTTGACCAACGAGGAAACCTCGGACAGCATTATACTTCGGTTCCAAATATAATGAAGGTAATTGAACCTTTGTTTTTAAACGAACTGTTCGAAGCTTTTGAAAAAGCCAAAGGCGACAAAAAGAAGCTGAACGACTTGCTTTTACGCATAAGCAAAATTAAAATATTTGACCCTGCCTGCGGCAGTGGTAATTTTTTGATTATTGCTTACAAAGAGTTGCGTAAACTCGAAATGAAGATTCTGAAAGAGCTTGGCGTACTTGCCTTTTCAAACATATCGTTGAGCAATTTTTACGGTATTGAAATTGACGATTTCGCCCACGAAATAGCACAGCTCTCGCTTTGGCTTGCCGAACACCAAATGAATGTTGAATTTTACAACCAATTTGGTCGAACAAACCCCACTTTGCCGCTGCGTGAAGCTGGGCATATTATACAGGGTAATGCTTGTTTAATTGATTGGGAAAGTGTTTGTCCTAAAAAAGCCGAAGAAGAAATTTTCATTTTAGGCAATCCACCATATTTAGGTTATGCGAAGCAAAACAAATCTCAAAAATCCGATATGGCGAAGGTTTTTGCTTCTGTAAAAGACTATAAAAAACTCGATTATATTGCTTGTTGGTTTTACAAAGGAGCAAAGTTTGTTCAAAATAGTAATTCAAAATATGCTTTTGTTACGACCAATTCTATAACACAAGGAGAACAGGTTGCTTTGTTATGGCCAATTATCTTTAATCTTGAACTCGAAATAGGTTTTGCATATCAATCATTTAAATGGCAAAACAATGCAAAATCAAATGCAGGTGTAACAGTTGTAATTATTGGGATACAAACTTTGAAACCTAATCCGAAAAAAATATTTTTTGAAAACAAGTATTCTCTTGTCAGTAGTATAAATCCATATTTAATTCCTGTTTCGAAAACAATTGTTATTTCAAGAAACAAAGCATTATCTAAATTACCACTAATGATAAAAGGTTGTTCGCCAGGTGATGGAGGTAATTTGCTTTTAAATGAACAAGAAAAGAATCAGTTGATTGAAGAATATCCCAATTCAGAACAATATATTAAAACATATATTGGTGCTGATGAATTTTTAAAAAAGAATCCTCGTTATTGTATTTGGGTTGAAAAAGATGATTATGAAAACGCAAAACAAATAACTCAGATTAATGAAAGATTTAACAAAGTAAGAGAGTTAAGATTGAAAAGCAAGAAAGAAGCTACAAGGCTAAAGGCTTCTACACCTTATGCTTTTGATGAAAAAAAATATAAAGCAACAAATTCAATAATTTTCCCTCAAACAACATCAGAGAATAGAGAATATATACCAATTGGTTTTCTGGATAGTACTTATGTTGTTTCAAATGCAGCTCGTCTAGTGTATAATGCTGAAACTTGGCTTTTTGGTGTTTTAACTTCAAAGATTCATAATGTTTGGTTACAAAGGGTTGCTGGTAGATTAGAAACTCGGATTCAATATTCAAATACACTTTGCTACAATACATTTCCATTTCCAACAATTTCAGAGCAGAGCAAAAATGAAATATCATTATGCGTATTAAGAATTCTTGAAGAAAGAGAAAAATATTCTGAAAAAACATATTCACAACTCTATGACCCGAATAAAATGCCCGAAGGTTTGCGTGAAGCCCACCGCCTGAACGATTTGGCAGTAGAGCGTTGCTACCGTAGTAAACCATTTGAAAGTGATGAAGAACGTTTGGAATATTTGTTTAAATTATATGAGCAGATGATTGAGGAGGAACGAAACAATGGTTCGTTATTCCCAACGGAAACCAAAACTAAAAAATCAAAGAAAAAGAATTAAGATTATGCCAGATATAGTACACGTAACATACGGACAAACAGGACAAAGTTCAAAAACAAACCCAATGGGAATGCGTGATATGCAGGAAAAAGCATATCAAAGTCGTGATGCTCAATATCTTTTATTGAAAGCTCCGCCAGCTTCGGGTAAATCGAGGGCTTTAATGTTTTTGGCTTTAGATAAATTAAAAAATCAAGGACTTAAAAAAGTGATTGTTGCCGTTCCCGAACGTTCCATTGGTAGTTCGTTTGCCAAAACCGATTTAATGAAATTTGGTTTTTATGCCAATTGGGAGCCAAATGATAATTACAATCTTTGTACACCGGGTAGCGACAACAGCCAAAGCAAAGTAAAATCGTTTCACGATTTTATGGATAGCAACGAGCAAATTCTCATTTGCACCCATGCAACGCTTCGCTTTGCTTGTGAGGAACTTTCAGAAGATAAATTCAACAATACGGTACTTGCAATTGATGAATTTCATCACGTTTCAGCAGATGTAAACAACCGTTTGGGCGATTTACTTCGTGGCATAATGCAAAAGTCAACTGCACACATTATTGCCATGACAGGCTCTTATTTTCGTGGCGATAGCGTTCCAGTATTGAAACCCGAAGATGAAGCACGTTTTACAAAAGTTACTTATAATTATTACGAACAATTAAACGGATATAAATACCTGAAATCGTTAGGAATAGGTTATCACTTTTATCAAGGTCGTTACACCGAAGCCATTTTAGAAATTCTCGATACCGATAAAAAAACAATACTTCATATTCCAAATGTCAATTCTGGCGAATCAACCAAACAAAAACACGATGAAGTTGATTTTATAATTGATTCCATTGGTTCGGTTGTAAAGCAAGATGCCGAAACAGGAGTAATTCATGTAAAACGCAAAACAGAAGGCAAAATATTAAAAGTTGCCGATTTGGTAGAAGATAATTCAAGAGAGCGTGATAAAATTGTAGCTTATTTGAGAGATATTAAATCCGTTGACGACATGGATTTAATTATTGCTTTGGGTATGGCTAAAGAAGGTTTCGACTGGCCATTTTGCGAACACGCTTTAACGGTAGGTTACAGAGGTTCGTTAACCGAAATTATTCAAATTATTGGACGTGCAACTCGTGATAGCGAAAATAAAAGCCATGCACAATTTACCAACTTAATTGCACAGCCCGATGCAGCAGACGATTTGGTAAAACTTTCAGTAAACAATATGTTAAAAGCCATAACAGCCTCATTGCTTATGGAACAAGTTTTAGCACCAAATTGGAATTTCAAAACCAAGCTTTCCGATGATGATAAAGCCAAACCTGGCGAAATTAAAATCAGAGGATTAAAAGAACCAAGTTCAAAACGAGTAAAAGACATCATTGAATCGGACTTGAACGACCTGAAAGCAACCATACTTCAAGACGATACAATGCTAAAAGCAATGCCCGGCAATGTTGACCCCGAAGTAATAAACAAAGTGCTGATTCCGAAAATCATAAAAATAAAATATCCCGAATTATCAGATACCGAAATTGAAGAAGTTCGCCAATATGTTGTTGTTGATTCTGTAATAAAAAACGGAGAAATAAAAGAAACAGGCGACAAGCGTTTTATCCGTATGGCTGATACGTTTGTAAATATTGATGATATTCACATTGACCTTATTGACCAAATAAATCCATTTCAAAAAGCGTTTGAGGTGCTTTCAAAATCAGTAACAACAAAGGTTTTAAAAGTAATTCAAGAAACTATTGAATCGACACGCATAAAAATGGATTTTGAAGAAGCTAAAATTCTTTGGCCCAAAATTCAAGAATTTGTAAAGACATATAAAAAAGAGCCAAGTTTGAGTTCAAACGACCCATTAGAAAAACGAATGGCAGAATGTATAATTTATTTGAAAGAAGAAAAGCGTAAACGAGATGCAGCAAACGGACAAGGATAAAATATTAGACGAAATATTTAACAACGATTCGTTGGGTTTGCTCAAAGTTCTGCCCAAGAGTTCGCCTGCCCGAAATGCAGATGAACGCTTGTTGGCATCGTTTCAGGAAATCGTAGATTTTTACGAGAGAAACAACAACCAAGAACCAACGCCAAACCCAAGTAATATAGCAGAATATCAGCTTTATTCTCGTTTAAAAAATTTGAGAGAAAGCGAAGAAAAAATATTGGCTCTTGCATCGGTTGACAAATACAATTTATTGCAATCGGTAAAACAAGAAATAAACTCAATTGATGATATTTTTAGCGACAACACATTTGACTTATTAAATACCGATTCCGAAGGTTTATTTGATTTTAAACATACACCAAAGGAAACTAAAAGAGTAGAAACCGATTTTGTCGCTCGTCGCAAACCTTGTAAGAATTTTAAAAAGTACGAACCATTATTTAAAGCAGTTCAAAACGATTTAGCAAATAGCAAACGTAAACTTCTTCCTTTTACTGAGACACTTTTAAGCCCAGGTAATTATTATGTGAATAATGGTATTTTGCTTTATTTAGAATCGGTTGATTACAAAAAGAGAAAATGGTTAAGAGGGGAAAAAGAGAACAATAGAGTTCGTGAATTTGAAGATGGTAGAACCAGAACAATATTTGAAAATGGTACAGAATCGAACTTATTATTGAGGTCGCTTGCAAAAGCTTTAATAATGAACGGTAGAGCAGTTACAGAAAATATTGAAAAAGTAAATGAAGGCTTCATTGAAAAATTTAGTGCAATTACAGAGGAAGACGAAGAAGCAGGATACATTTATGTTCTAAAATCAAAAAGTACAGACACTCGCATTACCTCGATTCAAAACCTTTTTAAAATTGGATATTCAAAAACAGAAGTTACCGATAGGATTAAAAACGCAGAAAAAGAACCAACATATTTAATGGCTCCAGTTGATTATATCGCAGGTTGGAAATGTTACAATATGAATCCACAGAAATTTGAACAACTGATTCATAACTTCTTTGGTAATTCGTGCTTAGAAATTGATGTTTTTGATGAAAAAGGAAAACGATTTACGCCAAGGGAATGGTTTATTGCACCGATTGAAGTGATTGAACAAACGATAGAATTAATAATAAACGGAAAAGTGATAAATTATAAATACGATGCTGAAAACATGACAATAATAAAAAGATAGCCCCCGCTCACAGCCAAGCACAATTGCAATTCGCACAAGCCAACACACGACCAAAAATTGCAATAGAGCTTGTCAGTCTGCCAACGCTTTTTTGCGGACCCTAAAAACTAATTTTTTCGGAAACGGCAGTGCTTCGATTGAGAGCTTTTAGCCTTGTAATAAACTGATAATGAATGATAAATAAATGAACACCAGCCCCTAACAAGCGGTCATAAAACATAGCGGTTTAAGTGGTAATTCAAGCGTAGTAGCCCGCATCAAAGTTTGTGTCGGGTGATACAGGCGCAGCTCCGCAATCCGCTACGTTTCATACCGCCGACCGTTAGGCACAAGCGAAGAAAAACCAACGACAGCGGTAATTTTGCTGCAAAAAGACAAGAAAATGGAAACAGCCAACGCACAAAACAGCACATTTGCAAATCGCACAAGCCGACACACAACCAAAATTTGCAAAAGAGCTGTTTTCTTGCCGACGCACACCGACAGACAGAAACTTAAATTGTAAATTGCAGAATTTTAAAACAAAGAATAGATTTTTATAAAATATGACAGATAATATCAACCAAAATCCTGAACAGATTGCCCGCGACCGCATCGACAAAATGTTGACAGATGCCGAGTGGACTGTGCAATCGAAAAGCAAGGTTGATTTATCGGCAAGCCAAGGTGTTGCTGTTAGAGAATATCTGACAGATGTTGGCCCTGCGGATTATGTTTTATTTGTTGACCGAAAACCTGTTGGGATTATAGAAGCAAAACGTGAAGAAGAAGGACACCGTTTAACTGTTGTCGAGGAACAATCAAAAGAGTATGCAAACGCAAAACTTAAATACCTGAAAAACAACCCACTTTCATTTGTTTATGAAAGTACAGGGATTGTAACACGTTTTACCGATTTCAGAGACCCGAAACCAAGAGGCAGAAATGTTTTCAGTTTTCATAAACCTTCGACCATTGCCGAATGGCTGAAAAAAGAAAAGAGTTTACGAGGACGATTACAAGACTTGCCAACACTCGACCCCGCAGGGCTTCGCCCTGCCCAAATTGTGGCGATTGAAAACCTCGAAAAATCTTTCAAAAACAATCGGCCAAAGGCCTTAATCCAAATGGCTACGGGTGCAGGCAAAACCTTTACCGCAGCAACATTTATTTATCGTTTGCTTAAATTCTCTGATGCAAAAAGGATTCTGTTTTTAGTAGATACCAAAAATCTTGGCGAACAAGCCGAACAGGAATTTATGACTTTTAAGCCAACGGATGATAATCGAAAATTTACTGAATTATACAATGTTCAGCGATTATCATCGAGCTATATTGCTAACGACAGCCAGGTTTGCATTTCCACTATTCAGCGTTTGTATTCCATTTTGAAAGGCGAGGAACTGGACGAAAGTGCAGAACTTGACAACCCGAACGAAAGTACATGGATGCAAAACCAGTTGAATAAAAAACAGGCTATTCCTGTGGAATATTCAGCAAGAGTGCCTATTGAACAATTCGACTTTATTGTGGTAGACGAATGCCACCGTTCCATTTATAACCTTTGGAAACAGGTGTTGGATTATTTCGATGCCTTTTTGATTGGACTAACCGCCACGCCCGACAAACGGACATTTGGTTTTTTCAACGAAAACGTGGTGAGCCAATACACCTATGAGCAATCGGTAACTGATGGCGTAAATGTGCCATACGATGTATATACCATTGAAACCGAAATATCGAAAAATGGTGATGTAATAAAAGCAGGTTGGTTTGTTGACCGTCGTGATAAGTTGACACGCCAAAAACGCTGGCAACAGGAAGACGAGGACACTGAATACACCCGGAACGATTTGGACAAAAAGGTGGTTAACCCAAGCCAAATCCGAAATATTATAAAGGAATTTCGCAGGGCGTTACAAACCGAAATATTCCCGAACCGTGTAGATGAAAATGGCGATTACGAAGTGCCTAAAACGCTCATTTTTGCAAAGACCGACAGCCATGCCGACGACATTATAAAAATTGTGCGTGAGGAATTCGACGAGGGCAATGACTTTTGCAAAAAGGTAACTTACAAAATCGACGAAGACCCGAAATCGCTGTTGAACCGTTTTCGAAACTCATATTACCCACGAATTGCTGTAACCGTTGATATGATTGCCACGGGAACCGATGTAAAACCGTTGGAAGTGTTACTTTTCATGCGTGATGTAAAAAGTATCAATTACTTTGAGCAAATGAAAGGACGTGGAACACGCACCATCGACAGCGATAAGTTGATGCAGGTTACCCGTACCGCAAACAGCAAAACTCACTTTGTGATTGTGGATGCCGTTGGTGCAACAAAATCAAAGAAAACCGACAGCAGACCATTGGAACGTCAACCTACAGTTCCACTTAAAGATTTATTGGGTGCAATTACAATGGGCGTGGAAGATGAAGACCTTTTCCTTTCGTTGGCAAACCGCTTAATCCGTTTGGAAAAGCAAATTACCGAAAAGGAAAAAGAAAAGCTTTTGGAATATTCGGGCGGCAAAAACCTGAAACAAATTACCAAAGAACTGATTAACGCTTTTGACCCCGATGAAATTGAAAAGATTGCACAGGTAAAAGTTGAAGCAACGCCTGTACAGGATAGAACGCCTGCACAGTTTGAAGAAGCTAAAAAGGAAGCACAACAGGAATTAATCCGACAGGCTGCAACCACGTTTAACGGGCAATTGAACGATTACATTGATAACGTGCGAAAAGAGCATGAACAGATAATTGACCATATCAATATTGACACGGTTACCAAATCGGAATGGGATAGTTTTACGACCGAAAAGGCAAACGAAACCATTAAGGATTTTACCGAATATCTCGAAAAAAACAAAGACGAGATAAAGGCATTGAGCATTTTCTACAACCAGCCATACAACCGCCGGAACATTACTTTTAAAATGATTAAGGAGGTGATGGAAAAGATAAAATTGGAAAAACCCCTGCTTGCACCCGATTATGTTTGGAATGCTTATGCAGCCGTTGAAAATGTGAAAACAGGGCAGCCCAAAGACGAACTAACCGCTTTGGTTTCGTTAATCCGCCGTGCCTGTGGCATAGACGGTGAACTTAAACCATTCGACAAAACCATAAACGAAAATTTTCAAAACTGGATTTTTAAACAAAACGCAGGGCAGCACAACCGCTTTACGCAAGAGCAAATGGACTGGCTACGCATGATTAAAGACCATGTGGTAAGCAGTTACCATATTGAAATTGACGATTTGGATTACACCCCGTTCGATGCACAAGGCGGCCGTGGGCGTATGTTCCAGCTTTTTGGAAAAGAAATGAACGAGATTATTAATGAACTTAACGAGGTATTAGCTGCATAATGAGAGAAGATTGGGTAAGTGATGAATTAGGTAATATATTTCATACAACTTCTGGCGGTACACCCTCAAGAAGAAACGATGATTATTATAAAGGTTCTATTCTTTGGGTAAAATCTGGCGAATTAGACAAAGGCGTTATTTTTGATACAGAAGAAAAGATTTCTGAAGATGCTGTAAAGAATTCAAGTGCTAAAATATTTCCTAAAGGCACTTTATTGATAGCATTATATGGTGCTACAATTGGTAAACTTGCGTTTTTAGGCGTTGAAGCAGCTACAAATCAAGCAATTTGTGGTATTTTTAAAAATGACAATATTGATTCCAAATTCCTGTACAATTTTCTTTTATTCAGAAGACCAAAACTCATTTCGCAAGGAACTGGAGGAGCACAACCCAATATTAGCCAAACAATTTTAAAAAAGCTTGAATTTCCATTCCCTTCAAGACCAGAACAACGCGCCATCGTCCGCAAAATAGAAACCCTCTTTGCCTCGCTCGACAAAGGCATTGCCGACCTTAAAACCGCACAGGAGCAACTAAAGATATATCGGCAGGCGGTGCTGAAAAAGGCATTTGAGGGGGAGTTTACTAAGGAATGGAGGACAAAAAATCCGTATAGTCAGAAAGACTTTTTAAATGAACTAAAAAAGGAAAAATCAGAAGCAATAAAATCCAAATTGATTGCTAAAGATGAATATTTTCCAGAATTTTTAGATAAGGATTTAGTTTATAAAATGCCTGATAACTGGATTTGTTTGCCATGGAAAACTCTAACTTCCAATAATAAATATGCAATGAAACGTGGCCCATTTGGAAGTGCATTGAAGAAAGAGTTTTTTGTTGATAATGGATATGTAGTCTATGAACAGGGTCACGCAATTAACGATGAACCTTATAGACATAGGTATTTTATTACTCCTGAAAAGTATGAGGAAATGAAAGCCTTTTCTGTGAAAGGTGGTGATATGATTATAAGTTGTTCTGGAGTTACTTTGGGGCGTATTTGTTTACTTCCTAATGATGCAGATGCTGGTATTATTAATCAAGCCCTTCTAAAGATTGATATGGATGAAAAGATAATGCTTAAAAATTATTTCGTCATGTTATTTCGTTCAGAAACTTTTCAACGATTAATCTTTGGAAAATCTTTAGGAACTGCAATGCCAAATATGGTTGGAATGCCCGAATTAAAACAGATTCCTATTCCAGTTCCTTCAATCAACGAGCAAAAACAAATTATTAAAGAAATTGAAACACGTTTATCGGTTTGCGACAAAGTAGAGCAAAGCATTAGCGAAGCATTGGAAAAAGCAGAAGCCCTGCGACAAAGCATTTTGAAGAAAGCCTTTGAGGGAAAACTTTTAAGCGAAGCCGAAATTGCCAAATGCAAACAGGAAGCCGATTATGAACCGGCAAGTGAATTATTAAAGAAGATTAAAGCAGAGAAAAAATAATGGCAGTTTTTTTAAATACATTCATTCCGCTTGCTTACAATAGATTTGGAAGAAATAATGCTATTGCTCATAATCTGCCACTATTTATTGATGGTTCATGCAGGCGTGAACCTGATTTCCAAAATCCTTTTCCTGCTATTACACAATTATGCCGACCCGGAAAGTTAGTATCTCGCTTGTCCGTTGGTGACTTAATTATTTATTTAACCAAACTGGGTAATTATGGCAATCCGCCTGCTCATTGGAATTTTATTGGTGTTTTTGAGGTGTTAAGTCTTCCCATAAACCATAGTTCGGCATCGAATTATTACTTAACCAACAACATTCCAGTTTCACAAAATATAATTTGCAACCACACTTCTCCTTTTCCTTTAAATATGACTCATGGTTTGTGTGGTTTTGCACATGGTAGTTTAACGCCTGCAAGAATAATTACTCTATGGAACAATGGATATATTTCTCGTGCAAATAATCATGGGCAGACTGCTATTACAAAGGTTTGGGAAAACCATTTGTATTTAAATAACCCACCTCAAATAACTCATCAAATGATGATGAATATTTTTGGAAGAATCCCGGGAACTCAGAATCCTCCCGTACTTAAGAACATTGAATGGACAAATTTCAGAAACGTATTAAACATATAAAATGTCAGACTCAGCAATTATATCAAAAATTTGGAACCTTGCCAACGTACTTCGTGACGATGGTGTTAGTTATGGCGATTATTTGGAGCAAATAACGTATTTGTTGTTCCTTAAAATGACCGATGAATTAAACAAACCGCCATACAACAAGGGTTTGAAATTTCCACGCATTAAAGACGTAGAAGGTAAAGAAATTGCCAACGGTGAGTTTTGCAATTGGGAAACCTTATCGGGCAAGCGTGGTGCAGAGTTGGAGTCGTTTTACTCTCAACTGCTTCGCAGTTTGAGTACCGAAAAAGGAATGTTGGGGCATATTTTCACCAAAAGCCAAAACAAAATACAAGACCCTGCAAAACTTTCAAGGGTAATCAGCATGATTGACCAGGAGCAATGGTCGATGATGGGAGCTGATGTGAAAGGCAAAATATATGAGGGTTTGCTCGAAAAGAACGCCGAAGATACCAAATCGGGGGCAGGGCAATATTTTACACCCCGTGCTTTGATTAAAACCATGGTTGCCTGTGTTCAGCCCAAACCTATGAAAACCATTGCCGACCCTGCTTGCGGTACAGGTGGTTTCTTTTTAGCCGCTTACGACTGGATAGTGGAACACCACCAACTCGACCGAGACGAGAAAGAATTTTTGAAAAACAAAACGTTCCACGGCAACGAGATTGTGGCAAACACACGTCGTTTGTGCCTGATGAATATGTATTTGCACAACATTGGCGATATTACCAGCGATAGTTTTATTTCATCGAGCGATGCACTGGTTGCCGATTCGGGCAACCGTTACGATTATGTGCTGGCAAATCCTCCATTCGGCAAAAAAAGCAGTTACACCGTAACCAACGAAGAGGGCGAAGCCGAAAAAGAAGATTTGAGTTATAACCGTCAAGACTTTTGGGAAACAACCTCGAACAAGCAGCTTAATTTTTTACAGCATATTAAAACCATGCTCAAAGTTACAGGCCAGGCAGCAGTTGTTTTGCCCGATAATGTATTGTTTGAGGGCGGTGCAGGTGAAGAAGTCCGCAAACAATTGATGCTCACAACCGATTTACATACCATTTTACGTTTGCCAACAGGTTTGTTTTATGCACAGGGAGTAAAAGCAAATGTGTTGTTTTTCGACAACCGTGCAGCAAGTAAAGAAGCACAAACAAAAGAGATTTGGTTTTACGATTACCGAACTAATGTACACCATACCTTGAAGAAAAAGCCAATGACAACAGCCGATTTGGCAGAATTTGTAAAGCTTTATAATCCTGAAAACCGCCACAAACGCACCGAAACTTGGAGCGAACAAAATCCTGAAGGTCGTTGGAGAAAATTCACATATGAAGAAATATTGGCAAGGGATAAAACCAACTTGGATATTTTTTGGCTGAAAGACAAAAGCCTTACTGACTTGGATAATTTGCCCGACCCCGATATTTTGGCAAGCGAGATAATCGAAAACATTGAATCGGGTTTAAATAGTTTCAAGGAAATTATGGAAACGATAAATGGTAATTCTGAAGAATGAAAATCAAGAGCATAGAAATAACGAATGTAAAGGGCATTGGTAATCACAACTTTCAATTAGACCTAATACCAAACAAACCAAATATTTTGGTTGCCCCTAATGGGTTTGGGAAAAGTTCATTTGGTGTTGCATTTGACTCATTACGGCGAAATAAAATTGAGTTAGACGCAAAGAATTATCACAATGACAATGAAGCCAATCGCCCTGTAATTTCTATGCTTATTGAAGATAATTTAGGTCAAAGAACACTAATAGCAAATGATACACAAAACACGATAAATGATGAATTTGATGTTTTTGTTATTAATAGTCAATTATTTGCAAAAGCAACAAAATTAAATATTAGTGGAAATATCATAGTCAAATCATCGTTAGAAATTGCTCCGACTGTATTAATCCCAACAATACCACCAAGAGTAGAATTCAATTACAAAGCTGCTGATTTAAAAAATAGTTTTGGTGCAAATGGCAAAATTTTACCTAACCTTTCTAATATTTTAAATTGTGCACCGTTGCTTTGTGATATTGGCGATTTAGTGGATTTTAGAAAATTTTCACAAGTGAAAATCTCCCGTATCCTTGACACAATCAAAGCCGAAATAAATTCAAGAAACGAAAAAGCTACAGAGATTAAAAATTGGATTGAAACGGAAAAGAAAGCTGAATTTTCAGCCATTCCAGAATTCATTAAACTTTCGAGTATTCTTAGGAACTTTAACGAAATACAATCTGACGCAGATAGCTATTTGGCTGCTTTTCAGATAATCGCTATTGAGCAGTCAATGGGTGCCGATTTCAAAAAAGCAATAAATTATACCTGTTACCTTGATGATAAAGCTTATTACGAAAATACAATTGCAAGTTTTAATACAACTCGCCATAGGATAAGACCATCAGTTGATAAAAAATACAATCGCTTGATTGTTGAATGGCCTAAAGCCCACGAAATATCAAATGGTCAAAGAGATGTGCTTTCATTTATAACTTTATTAATGAGAGCAAAACGAAATTTTAGAAAAACCAATTGCATATTGGTTATTGATGAAATATTTGATTATTTGGATGATGCAAATCTCATTTCATTTCAATATTTCATTACAACTATGATTGAAGAAATGAAAGAAGTAAATAAAAACTTCTTTCCTATTTTAATGACACATCTTGACCCATTTTATTTCAATCACTTTTGCTTTAATCGTCATAAAATCAAAGTGGTTTATTTAAAAGATATGCCATTCAGTTCAAACCCAAATATTGCAAAACTCATAAGAAACAGGGAGGATTCAAGAATTCAAACCAATGTTGATACATACTTTTTTCATTTTCATCCTGCTGTTATTGACATTTCAGCAGATTTCACAAATCTTGGTTTGCCACCAAATTGGGGTCTTTCAACAAGATTCCATCAAGTAATAAGAGGAGAAATAACAAAATATCTAAATGACCAAACTGATTATGACCCTTTAGCGATTTGTTTTGGTGTACGTGTTCGTATTGAAGAATTACTTTACGCAATGATACCGGAACAGGATAAAAAGGATAAATTTATTAATGACGAACACGGTACAAAGAAAAAACTTGAATACTGTGAAACATTGGGTTTAAATGTTCCTGAAAGTTACTATTTGCTTGGTATTATCTACAATGACAGATTACATTTTAAAGGAAATGCAGATATAGCCAGACCAGTAGCTATAAAACTGGAAAACATGACAATAAAGAAAATGATTCGAGATATTTTTAAATAATGAATAGCATGCCCACGCTTCAAAGCCACACACATTGCCAAGCCGCACAAGGCAACGCTAAGTCCAAAGCTTGTCAAAGAGTGTGTCTTTCCGAACGCACGGGAGACATTGCAGCAAAATTGATTGATAATGAGATAAAAAGACAAAAATCGCCAGTGCCTAATAAATAAGCTTCGTGTGGTCGAGGAACGAGACCTAACATGAAGCTGTGTTG